>JANQRN010000204.1 GCA_028284545.1 Rhodothermales bacterium
CCCAAAGCGCGCTGAAAAGCCTCGCATTCGGATCGCGTTCGTAAGCAGTGACGTCTCGTAGAGCGACGTTTCGAATGTGGTCTCCTGGGACTCTTCGATAAGCCCAAATATCATGTGGCCCTCGATACCCACCGAAACCGTCGGCGTGACGGCAATACCCGTAGCAATCGCAGCCTTCTGCAGGCCACCGGTACCGAGGAAGTTAACGGTGTAGTTGACCGTTTCGTCGTCACCTGTGTCGAGGGCATCGCGCACTTCGATCCGATACTTGCGCGTCGAGTACGGCACGAACGACGCGCCGATGCCGACTTTGCTCTCTAGCAGCGGAAAGCTGAACTGCACCGCACGAAGCGATCCGTTAGACAGTCGGCTGGTGTTGTCGAACCGGTCAGTGATGCCCACGGACTCGTAGGTCAGTCCGGCCGACACGCCCGTCAATCTGATGTTGGCCAGGGTGGCCGGATTCAGCGAGTTACTGTACCGACGACCGCCGAGGCCTGTTGCCCCGCCGCCCATGGCGACGATCTGTGGGGAACCGTAGAGCTGCAGGTCCCCGATTCCAAACCGCGAATAGATGGAGCCGTCGGGGCTACCCTGCCCGTAGCTTGGCCGGGCGAGTGCAAGGAGTGCCAGGCACACCCCAACAACAAAAAACTGGCGATGCTTCACTGGATCTTGCTGTAGGTGATTTCGGCTACTGGGGCACCATCAACGCCTGGACCTTGCAGGACGACCGTCCCGATACCGTTTTCTTCCACGTCAACCACGATGCGAAACTCCTGGACACTGCCGACATCTTCTGCCAGTCCCTGCATCGCCGCCCTGACGAGGTCAGATGAGAACGTCACCGAACCGTCGATGATGCGGGCGGTCTCGAGAACGAGGATACTCGCGGAGGTTGTGAGGGCCTGGAGTTCAAGACGTTCGACTGCGGGTCGATTAAAGTTGGCTGGCGCCGCAGCTGCCAGGGCTAGCGTGTCAACGGTGAGATGAATCTCGCCACGATTGACGACCGCGGTTGCCAGGTCGTTGTCGGTCAAGTCGAATTCCAAAACTATGCCCGGGCCAGCCGTGTCCTGCAACAGGAGTCGGTCGGCTGGTGGGCTAGGATCAACTGTGCGCGCAGCTGTAGAAAGCCTGCGACTGACGGGGAAGGAGAGTGTCTCGCCACCCGACACGACGCGCATCACAGAGGAACTCACGTCAAAGCCGACTACGGCGTTCACGTCAGAGGCGATCAGCTGAAAGCCGTGGAACAGCGTGTCAGAACCCGCAACCCGGAGGTTCTCCTCGTTCGCGTCGATCCAGGCCATTGGCAGTTCGACAACCACAGTTGTGTCGCTGGTGGCGAATGCGGCTGCCACTATCTCGCCGCCCGGCGTAAGCGTAGTATCGGAGCGGACGCCCGTGGATGGCCATTCATCCGTCATGTCACTAAGCGTCAATGTGCCGGTACCGAGCGTATCCCCGTAGACGTAGTCAATTACCAGCTCGAGCGTAACGGCAGTCACGGGTCCAGTTCGAAACGCCGAGGGTGGGGTGACAGGCTCTGAGAAGTCGAGGTATGCAGATGCAGCGAGGGCACCGGCCAACGGATCGTCGACGGACCCGGAGAGGATGCGGTCAGAGGAACCGGTTTCGTCGCGGATTTCGCCCGACTCGGCCCGAACTGGTTCCTCCAGCTCAATGGTCGGCTTGGCGCCTATATCGTCGATGAGTTCCAGGCCGGCGCTCGAGGGGTCGTCGCATCCGAGAACGAACGCGCTGATCAGTACGGCCGCGAGCAGTCGGGTCTGATTAAGAGGGTTGAGCAAGGTGGGGAACGCCGAATTGGCGTGAGCGCGGGGGATGGTTGCAGGGGTCAGGTAGTGCCAGCGGATATTCCGGGACAACGTTGGACGACACGTCTATCGTATGTGATCCGGCAAAAAAGAAAACCCCGCGGGGTTGGCCGCGGGGTTTTCAAATATTCACGCAAAGTGTTCTCTACGCCGGTACGCCGACGAGTTCGTCGTACACGGCCATCGCCGTGTTCGTCATGCCCTCGACGTCTTCCGGGAACTGAGGGCCCCGCCCGTTCCCCTTCACGTTGGCAGGGTATATGACGGTCGCAGCGTGCGCCTTGCCCGCTTCATTCAAGTCCATGCCGGCCATATCGTCTGGCAGCCCGAGGCCGGTGCAGAGCTTCGCTGTGAGCTTTGCCTTCGGATCCAGATCGTCGGGCGTAAACACGACTTTTGCATTGCCCAGAAGCGGGTCGTCGGCAAAGTCTTTGGCCAGCGCGAGGGGTACCAGTCCGGCAGCCCACCCGAAGGCGTGCACGACGTTAGGCTCCCAGCCCAGATTCCGGATTGTCTCCAGGACGGCTCGTCCGAAGAAGTACGCACGCTGTACGTTGTCCTTGAAGACCACTCCTTCGCGAGAGGCGATTACGCCCTTTCGCTTGAAGAAGTGCGTATTGTCCATGAAGTACACCTGGAGCCGAATTCCGGGAATCGACGCGACCTTCACCTTCAGGGTGTGCGTCTCGTCCAGCACATCGATCTCGGCACCAGAGAGCCTGATGACCTCGTGGAGCCTGTTTCTGCGTTCGCTGATAACCCCATATCGCGGCATCATGACGCGGGTCTCGTACCGACCAGTTTCATGAATTTGCTCGGGCAGGGTTCGGACCAGGTGTCCGATCGGGGAGTCGGCGGTGAAGGGGTTTACCTCACCAGAAACGAACAGAACCCGGGTTGCACTTGACATACCTGTAACGACTTTGTGTAACGCCTTAGTGTAACGTCTCTACGTAATGCCTTGGCAGATAACGTGATACCTGGTCGGGTGCCATGGTATTTTTCTGCGTCGGCGGCGCTGCCGAATGGGGGCACAAGCCGACGCCGGAGCCCTGATTCCGCAGAAAAACCTGGCACTCCCAGGCCCCGCAGACTGTGGCTGATCGGACATGAATAATACGAAAAGTCGGATCG
>JANQRN010000270.1 GCA_028284545.1 Rhodothermales bacterium
GAGTCCACTACCGGGTCTACCTCTCCGACGGAACGCCATCTTCTTTCGCTGAGCTCGTCGCGGCCGGGCTAAAGACGGAAGCGTTGTTGATTGGCGAGACACACGACGATCCGATCGCCCACGCAATCGAGCGCGAATTGCTCGTCGAGATGCATGGAGCTGCGCGCGGGCGACGGGTTGTGTTGACGCTCGAGATGTTCGAGACCGATGTACAACAGGTCCTGGAAGAGTATCTGGCTGGTCTGATATCTGAGACACACTTCAAACGCAGTTCCCGACCCTGGGGCAACTACGACACCGACTATCGACCGTCGGTAGAATATGCACGCGAGCACGGTCTACCGGTAATTGCAACCAACGCGCCACGACGTTACGTAAGCCAGGTCACGCGAAACGGACCACAATGGCTCGAGACACTACCAGAATCTGCAAAACGGTACCTGCCGCCCTTGCCGTACGAGCTTGCGTCTCCGGCTTACAAGGCGGAGTGGGACGCGCTGATGGCAGAGTCTATGGCTCAGATGCAGGCACGGATGGATTCTGTGAAGGCGACTCGTAACACGACCGAAGACAGTACGTCGGCCGCTACACCGATGTCACACGGAATGCCGCAGGGAATGGGGAATGCGCTGGACAGCCAGTCACTCTGGGACGCGTCGATGGCGTATTCGATCGCTCGTCAGCTGACCGACTATCCGGGAACGCAGGTTGTTCATTTTGTCGGTGCGTTCCACGTCGAGAATGGGACTGGAATCCCTGAGCATCTGGCACGGTATCGACCCGGGACCGATCGCGTCATTGTTTCCATCCGTCCACACGATGACATCGAAGCGTTCGATGCCGAGGAGTTTGCGCGACTGGGCGACTTTGTGATTCTGACGGATAAGTCTCTTCCACGGACGCAACGCTAAGCACAAGAGAGGCCGCGCGCGGCGATGAAGGTGAACCCGACCAACATTTCCTTGGCACTCGTTGTGTGTGGCATCGTACTGTGTAGCCCGCTTGCCGTGTCGGCCCAGGGTACGGGTATTATGGCGCCCCAGGGGGTAGTTCAGGAGGGCTGGGCATACGTCTACGCTCCCGAGCACCAGGGCAGGAAGACGGCGAGTGGTGAATCGTTCGCGCATGAAGGTTTCACGGGTGCGCATCGCACGCTGCCGATCGGTTCTCGTGTTCGCGTAACCAATCTCTCCAACCGTCGCAGCGCGATGGTCCGCATTACTGACCGCGGCCCCTACATTGCGACGCGGATAATTGACCTGTCGGCAGCAGCAGCACGGGAGATTGGGATGACGCGGGGCGGCGCGCGGGTCAGGCTTGAACTGACGAACGGTCCGCTGGCCGCAGACGCTAAAGCAGCGATTGACCTGGACGACGCAAGTCGCCCGTCGAGCGGCAGGTCGGAGGCACCGACAAGCGCATCTGAGCGTCGCGTGGAGTACACACTGCAACTTGGTTCGTTTTCGGACGAGGCGGCCGCGAGCCAACTTGCTCGCCGCGTTGAGGGCGGTTGGCTCTACAAGATCCGTGTCGGGGACAGTGATTTTTACCGCGTGAACTTCGGGATCTTCTCGACCGCAGCAGACGCCGAGCGTGCCCTCGCAAATCTTCAAGCGCGGGGGATTCGCGGTTTTGTAAAAACCGTGGACGAAGTTGAGCGCCAAACAGTCATCGATAACTAGAATAGTCATGACCCGACAGGTACGGAAGCTGTGGATCGTGCTGGCGCTTGTTGCGTTTGGCTGCGACAGATCTGGCGACGAACCCGGCGATCAGGCCAGAAACGAAGTGATGGAGGGTGAAATGGGATCGGGAGACGAGTCACCTTCGGATGTCGTCAGCGGAGTATCGTCCAGCGAGCTGCTCGCGAAATACACTTCGTTCAAATTGACTGCAGACATCTCTCACCTGTCGGCAGACCAGCGGGCGATGCTGCCATTGCTCATGGAAGCAGCAGACGAGATGGACGCGATCTTCTGGAAGCAGGCTTATGGTGATCGAGAGGATTTAATGGCCTCGATAGACGACGACGGCCTCCGCCAGTTTGTTGAGATCAACTACGGGCCATGGGATCGTCTCGACGGCAACAGACCGTTTATTGCAGGTGTTGGCTCCAAACCGGCCGGCGCGGCGCTATATCCTGCCGACATGACACGCGAAGAGTTTGAGCGTGCCGCCAGTCGGAATCCGGAGCTGCGGAGCCTGTATACGGTCGTTCGGCGTGACGAATCCGGCAGCCTTAAGGCGGTGCCGTATAGCCGTGCCTTTGAAGCGGAGATGGCCCGCGCGGCAGCGCTGCTACGCCAGGCCGCCCGCCTTGCCGAGGACGAGGGTTTCGCCCGCTACTTGACCCTCAGAGCTGAGGCGCTGGAAAACGACGAGTATCAACCGAGCGACATGGCGTGGATGGACATGAAGTCGAATGACATCGACTTCGTGGTCGGGCCCATCGAGGTCTACGAGGACGAGCTCTTTGGTTACAAGGCGGGAGCAGAGGCATACCTTCTTATCAAAGACCAGGAATGGAGCCGCCGGCTGTCGCGATTCGCGGCGCTGCTGCCCGACCTTCAGCAGGGACTTCCCGTCGATTCAATTTACAAGCGGGAAAATCCGGGCACCGACTCCGACCTGAATGCCTACGATGCGATCTACTACGCCGGCGACGCCAACGCCGGATCAAAGACGATCGCGATCAATCTGCCGAACGACGAAGAAGTGCAGGCGACGAAAGGATCGCGCAGACTGCAGCTGAAGAATGCGATGCAGGCAAAATTCGACAAAATCCTGGAGCCCATTGCCGATGAGCTCATCGATGGAAAACAGCGAAAGCATGTAACCTTCGACGCCTTCTTTGCCAACACGATGTTGCACGAGGTCGCGCACGGGCTTGGAATCAAGAAGACCATTGACGACAGCAGCACGGTTCGCGAGGCGCTTAGGGAGCTTTACTCGGCGTTGGAAGAAGGAAAAGCAGACATTCTGGGCCTATACATGGCGACATCCCTCATCGAGCAGGGCGAGTTTGACTCGGAGGTGAGCAAGGCTGATGTCACCGACAACTATGTGACGTTTCTCGCCAGCATTTTCCGGTCTATCCGGTTCGGCACGTCTTCGGCACACGGCACGGCAAACATGATTCGGTTCAATTTCTTTCGAGAAATGGAAGCCTTCACGCGCAGTCGAAGCGGGAAATATCGGGTCAACGCAGATCAGATCCGTGCAGCTACTGATTCGCTTTCCGCCCGCATCCTGATGTTGCAGGGCGACGGCGACTACGAAGGTGCGGCCGAATTCGTTGCCAAGTACGCAGTTGTGGGAGACGAATTGCGTAGCGACCTCGAGCGGCTTTCAGCCGCCGGGATTCCCGTTGACATTACCTTCGTTCAGGGTATGACGGCGCTTCGCTAGATGGCACCGTGCTTGACGCGGTTTAGGTGCCGACAGAACAATGATTGGTGACATCCTTCTCGGTTGTGCCCGCGTATCAAGGGCCGGTGCGCTGATTGCGCTGATCGTGCTTGTTGCGCCAGCCCGGCAGCCTGCCGGCGCCGTGTCTGTAGGGCAGGAGGCTCACCAGGAAGTTGTTGCGGCGAGAACGCTGGTCGAAGGGCAAGCAACACCGGTCCAATCCTGTCGCGAACTATCTTCTGAAGGGGTCGACCTTCGCTGCATCGACCTCGAGCCGACCTCGGCTTTCCAGGGTGTAAGCGCGCGGATTGACATGCATCAATCCGCCACACCGTTCGGAGTTGCTGTTTCAGCAGATGGCACACCACGGTACGATCTGACAGCCCAGGTCTCAGGATTGCAGCGGCCAGCAGGCGACGACAGGGCGTATGTCGCCTGGCTGACGACGGAGTTTATGGCTCCAGTTGCGCGACTTGGAACGCTATCAAACGGTGAAAACGACCTGGGTACCGTCGCGCTGAACAAATTTCGTGTTCTCGTATCACTTGAACCCGACAGTTTCGCGACTGTCCGGTCGGGTGAACTTGTCGTTCGGGGTGCCTCACCCAGCAGCAGGCTTCAGGGGCACGATTTTGCGTTTGCCTCACCGCTTGCAGCGTACGGGTCGTCGAGGGATGGCGAGCGTGGCGACCCGATCCACGGACACCAAGGGCATGACATGACTACGATGCCGCCTCGTCGATTCGACTTGTCGATGCCACCGGGCATGATGCACATTCGGCCGGACGTGCAAGCCTGGCTTCCCGCATCAACAGAGAACATTCCACGAGCAAAGCCCCAGTCTTGGATGCGGATGGCCGATGGTGACACGCTCCGCCTGACGGCGACGCCGGTACGGAGGCGGTTGCAGAGCCGCGACGTGATCATGTATGGATTTAACGGCGAGCTTCCGGGACCGCTAATCGAAGTCCGGGAGTCAGCCACGATCGTTGTTGACTTCCTGAACCAATTGCCACTGCCGATGGCGGTGCACTGGCATGGCATCCGGTTGGAGAATCAATACGACGGAGTACCCGGAGTCACGCAGGACCCGGTCGCGCCCGGTGAGCGTTTCGAGTACAAGGTCCATTTCCGCGATCCCGGTCTGTATTGGTATCACCCACACCATCGCGAGGATATCTTCCAGGACCTCGGCCTGTACGGAAATATGCTGGTCAGGCCGCCGGACGCCGACACCGATGCCTTTGATCGCGAAGAGGTGTTGCTGCTGGACGACATTCTTATGGATGACAAGATCGTGGCCTACGGTGAGGAGGCGGCGAACTACGCCCTCATGGGGAGGTTTGGAAACGTACTCCTGGTGAATGGCGAGCCAGAGTATAATCTCAGCGTCGAGGCAAATGAGATTGTTCGATTGTATTTGACGAACGTCTCGAACACCCGCACTTTCAATCTTCGATTCAAAGGAGCCGAGGTCGCCGTTGTTGGGTCTGACCTGGGAATGTTCGAGTGGCAAACCCCCGTGTCCTCCATCGTCATCGCGCCCGCCGAGCGGTACATCGTGGATCTGCGATACCGAGATGCCGGCCGTTACGCGCTGACTAACGCGGTCCAGGCACTGGACCATATCAACGCAACTTACTTCCCGGCGATCGACACGCTCGGCTCCATTGATGTCCGTGTCGCACCATCAGAGTCTCCGCGCAGAACGGCCAGGCGCAATTTGACTGAGGCCCATGCGAACGATGCTTCGCGAGCCGACATGCGTGCCATTCGCAGCCATTGGGACAGGCCCGTTGATCACACACTTGAGCTGACACTGAGGGTCGACGGACTTCCCGCCGTCGTGGAGCAGTTGATGCGATCCGACCGCGTGTACTTTTCTCCAGTCGAGTGGGAAGGCACGATGCCCATGATGAACTGGGCGAGCACAACAAAGGAGGTCGCGTGGGTGCTCCGTGATACCGATACGGGGCTCGAGGATATGGATATCGATTGGACGTTTCGCGTGGGTGACGTGGTGAAGCTGCGACTCATCAACGATCGCGACACGTTTCACGGCATGCAGCACCCCCTGCACATCCACGGACAGCGCTTCGCGGTGATCTCCCGCAACGGGCAACCAAACGAAAACCTTGTGTGGAAAGACACCGTGCTGCTTCCGGCAGGGTCAACTACCGAAATACTGCTTGAACTGAGCAATCCCGGCCGCTGGATGGTTCACTGCCACATCGCCGAGCACCTTGAGGCAGGAATGAAGATGGTATTCACAGTGGAACCGTGAGGGTGGAACCGAAAGGGAGGAGGGTTGAAGGTGGAAGGTTGAGGTAGTACCGGCCAACGGGCCAAAAACACCACCACCTTGATGAACACAGACCGCCAACCCGCCGACCCCCATCCCTCCAACCTTCAACCCACAACCCTCCACGCTCAACCCTCAACCCATCCTTGTTTGTTTGCCGACGGCTAGGTACCGTGTACCGCCCTCATGTGAAACGCAACTTTCCGCATAGCCATGTCTGACCCCATCCGTCTCCGCCGAATCATCGTTGTATCGCTTCTGCTGACTGCCCTTGTTGGCATTAGCAGTGCGCAGTCGCGGCTCCAACCCGGCGATGATGTAATGCAGTTCATAGGTGTCGACGAGCCGGTTGTCGTGCTACAACACGCGACCCTGATTGACGGAAACGGTGGTGAGGCAAGACATGATCATAGTGTTGTTATTGCTGACGGCCGGATCTCCGCAGTTGGGCCGACCTCAGAAGTGCAAGTGCCGTCCGGGGCGCGCGTGCTGGATCTGACCGGCCACACGCTCCTGCCGGGACTTGTTGGGCTGCACAACCACACCTACTACACGACTTCCGCGCGTCGATCTCAGATGGATTTTACGGCGCCGAGGCTTTATCTGGCTGCCGGGGTCACGACTATTCGTACTACGGGCAGCTACGCCCCGTACAGCGAGCTAAATCTGAAGCGTGCAATTGAGAAGGGTGATGTCCCCGGCCCGAGGATATTTGTCACTGGACCCTATATCACGGGTGGGCAGGGAATGACGTACATGACGCGTCTCTCCACGCCCGAAGACGCACGTCGCGTCGTGCGTTACTGGGCAGAAGAGGGCGTCTCATGGTTCAAGGCATATACACAAATCTCGCGTGCAGAGCTCGGCGCTGCGATCGATGAGGCGCACAAGCATGGAGTGCGCGTTACCGGCCACCTCTGCTCTGTTTCGTTCCGCGAGGCGGTCGCTCTCGGCATTGACAACCTCGAACACGGGTTCTTTACGAATACGGACTACGACCCAGACAAGCCGGCGGACGTTTGCCCGGATGATTTTCGACAGAGCCTAATGGACGTGAATCTGGAGAGCGAGGAGATTCAGGTAACCTTTCGGGAGATGATCGAGGCCGGTGTGCCCATGACGTCGACCCTTGCGGTCTACGAAATGTTTGTCCCGAACCGACCGCCAATCGAACAGCGCGTACTCGACGCGATGAGTGAAGAAACACGGCAGGAGTTCCTGGCCTCGCGTGAGCAGATCGCAACGATGGAAGGCCGCGAAGACTATCCGTTCTCCGAGTCGATGTTCAAGAAGGCGCTCAAGTACGAAAAGATGTTCGTTGACGCCGGCGGGTTGCTGGCGTCTGGGGTAGACCCGACGGGTTACGGCGGTGCACTGCCTGGATACGGCGATCAACGCAACTACGAACTCCTTCGTGAGGCCGGCTTTACAACCGAACAGACCGTACAGATACTCACGGCTAACGGCGCGAAGGTGCTGGGTATCTTCGACGAGGTGGGGTCGATTGAGTCCGGTAAGGTCGCCGACCTGGTAGCCGTTGCAGGCGACCTGACGAAGGACGACCTGGCGATTCGAAACGTGAACTGGGTGTTTCGCGACGGATACGGATTTGACTCGGGCAAGCTGATTCAGGCGATCGAGGGTTCGGTTGGGCTCCGGTAATTCAACGGATCTCAGGCACCGTCTCGGATTGCGGATTGTGCTCGCAATCGTGCTCGCTGTCTGCGCGGCGCTCGTGGGCGGATTTGCAGGCACGGTCATCGGGGCCCGGTTCTTCGAAGCCCCCGATGACGTATCTCGCATGACCAATGCGATCACCGGCATGACCGTCGGGTGCGGAATCTTCGTTGCGGCGGCAACCTACCTTTCGACCCGCCTCAGCATCCGTAGTATGCAGCGCGCGACCCTCGTTGCGCTATTCGCGGGAATAGGGCTTGTGATGGCCCTGTTCGTGTGGAGTCGAACGTATCAGCGCGGATTCCGGGAATCGTCGCCAGAGCCACTGCTCGTGGAAGTGAAAGCGCAACAAACGATACGGGAACCCGTTATAGATATTTCGATGTTTATCTAAATATCTAATCGTAGCCATTGACGGATCTGATGGAGTCCGGAAACGCAGTTTGAAGGCGCTCTTCAGGGCACTGAACGACCCGACGCGCCGCGAAATTCTTGAAATGCTGAAGGTACGCGACCTCACCGCCGGTGAAATCGCTGAGGCGTTCGAAATCAGCAAGCCAAGCGTCTCGCACCACCTGTCGGTACTGCAAAGGGCTGACCTCGTGCGCGTTACCCGGAACGGTCAGTTCCTCTCCTACTCTATCAATACTACCGTACTGGAGGACGCCGTCAACTGGCTCCTCCGCTTGACGCAGTAGACGACTCCGCTTCGAAGCCGCCGCTGATGACCCAATCCAATCAACACACACAAAGCGAACGCCTCACGGCCGCGCAATTCGTCCGTGCCGAGCTACCAACGCTCATCCTGCTGGCGCTACCATTCGTGATTCTGCCGATTGTCTGGAACGACCTTCCAGACGAGGTGCCGATGCACTGGAACTTCGCGGGTGAGGTTGATCGGTGGGAAGCACCCGGATTCAACCTGTTCCTGGTTCCTATCATCGCAGTCGGTCTATACCTGTTCATGTTGCTGATTCCGCGCATCGACCCAAAGCGATCGGTAACCACGTTTGACAAACCGATGCCGGCAATCCGCCTCGTAACGACGCTTGTCTTGACGGGCGTATTCCTGATGACGATCGCGACGGCAACAAAACGCGTAGGCGCATCCGAAATGATGCGATACCTGAGCGTTGGTCTGTCGGTGATGTTCGTGCTAGTCGGCAACTACTTGACGACGGTCCGACCCAACTACTTCATCGGGCTCCGGACGCCATGGACTCTCGAAAGTGAATCCGTCTGGACGGCGACGCACCGCTTGACCGGACGGCTTTGGGTTGCAGTTGGAACAGTCTTCGTCGTCGCCGCCCTTGCCATGCCCTGGGAGTCGTTCCGCTACATCTACTTCATCGGCCTTGGTTTGGCAATCCTGATTCCAGTTGTCTATTCGTTTGTTCTGTTCCGGAGGGAATTGCAATGAGCCGCTGTGTCATCACAATCCTACTCCTCATGGTACCCTTCATGACAGCTATTGGTCAGGATGGTCCAGGTCGTTGGACCGGGGCGATCGTGTTGCCCGGGGTTGAGTTGGCCATAAACGTGACCCTCACTTCTACCGGAACGGGTTCCACAATCGACATTCCGCCCCAGGGCGCATTCAGTCTACCCCTGAGCAACGTCCGACTGACCGACAGTGCAGTCTACTTCGAATTGCCAGCGGGACCCGGTCTCGCCGTGTTCGAGTCAACGCTGGTCAGTGAAGCCCGAATCGAAGGCACATTCAAACAGGGCGCCGCTGCGGGCACCTTCTTTCTGACTCCCGACACCGAGGCCCCCGCGGATTCTGCGCATGCACCTGAAGAAGAGGTCACACTCGAGACGGAGACCGGCAGACTTCACGGTTCGCTCGTCAAACCCGTGGGCATATCTACCCCTGCGCTTGTCATTCTGCACTCCGGCTCTGGCCCGACCAACCGTGACGGCAATACGCAAGGCGCCGGTGCGGGGAACAACAGTCTGCGCCTACTCTCCGACGCCCTCTACGAGGCCGGCGTAGCGGTACTGCGTTTTGACAAACGCGGAGTCGGAGCCAGCGTAGCAGCAGGGATGAATGAGGCCGACCTCCGTTTCGAAGCATATGTGTCAGACCTGGTTGGCTGGATACGACACTTCAGCGAATCCAGCGATGCCTTCAGCAAGGTGGTCCTCGCCGGGCACAGCGAGGGTGGACTCATTGCGACGCTTGCCGCAACGCGGACTGACATCGACGGCCTGGTGCTCATTGCCGCGCCGGGACGGCCGGCAGGCGAGGTGCTGCGCGAACAGCTGTCGCGCAACCTTTCGCCGGGTCTTTATGCGAGCGCAACACCAATCATCTCAGCGCTTGAAGACGGACGTACTGCCGATGTCTCTGACCCGCAGTTGAGTGCACTTTTTCGTCCAAGCGTCCAACCGTACTTGATCTCCTGGTTTGCGCTGGACCCCGCCGAGGCGTTTGCGGCGGTAGATGTGCCGTCGTTGATTTTGCAGGGTACAACAGATCTCCAGGTACCTGTATCAGACGCGCGAATACTGGAGGCGGCGCAACCTCGGGCGGGTGTTGTTGTCGTCGAGGGGATGAATCACGTACTCAAGATGGTAGACGGAGATCTTGCGGCCCAGATGCCGTCGTACGGAGATCCCTCGCTGCCGCTAAGTCCGGTGCTCACGGACGCGATTTTGGAATTCGTGACCCGACTTCCCGATTGACCGAGAAACCGGGCAACATCTGAATCCGCATTCCGTACCGAACTACATTGAACCAAATCTGACGGACCCATGCGCCTTGCCATAGCCCTCTTTGCCGCCGCCATCGTCGGCGTCGCGATTCTGACAATCTCGTCCACCGATCAAACGGAGGCCGTCGCCTCAGAAACATCGACCTATGCAGTTGACGCAGCTGCGGAGGCTGACATCAAGGGTGTCGAGGCAGCGGTCTACGACTACGTGGACGGCATTTACGACGTAGCACCCGAGCGAATCGAGCGCAGCGTGAGCAAGGACCTGGTCAAGTATGGATACTGGCGGCAGTCAGCTGACCAGGATTACCGGGGATCCGCGATGAACTACGAGCAGCTTCACAGCCTCGCGGGCTCCTGGAACACCGACAACAAGCAGCAGATTTCGTCGGATTCGCCGAGAGAAGTGGTCGTCCTCGACGTCCTGGACAAGACTGCCACTGCCAAGCTGACCGCCAAATGGGGCGTGGACTATTTTCAGCTCGAAAAGACTGGCGACCGCTGGATGATCAGGCACATCATCTGGCAATCGCATCCGGAGTAGTCCGGCCGCTGACCCGGAGCCGAAACAGCCACGAGACAGCGAAGGTCGTACTGCCGTTCGACCTTCGCTGTGAGGTCGTCAGTAAGTCGCGACAGCTGGTGCCTATCATTATTAGTCGAACTACTGGACAATCAGCTGCAAGCATTCCGACTACCGACACCTCTGATCGTACTAGTAACAATCTCCGTCTCGTAGCCAACGTCGACCGCGGTTCGCTCCACAACCGACGCCTTCATTGAAGCTACGCGCCGCCTAATCGTAGACGCGTCCCTCCGGAGTGGTAAAAAGGTGGTAGGCGCCGGTCCGCTAGTTCAGGATCTGCAGCGATTTGGCCCGGATGAGTGCCTGCGTGCGCGTGCGGACGCCGAGTTTCGAATAGATGTTGCGCGCGTGCACCTTAACGGTGTGCGGCGACAGCGACAACATCTGCGCAACCTCCTTATTCGAATAGCCACCCGCAATGAGCGCGAGGACTTCGGTTTCGCGGTCGGTCAGCACCCTCGCAACGGCCTCGCCGCTGCCGGCAGTCTGGCCGTGTCCCACGCTGATGGAAAACGGAGGCTCGTAGTCAGCCTCGGCTGAGCCGCCGAGAAGGCGTCGAACCATCGGTCGGACCTCAGCCGATTCGGCAGCGGCAGCGCCGAGGAGCGCTCGGATGGCCGGTGGGTTATTCAGGAATACGCTGTGATGGCCAAATGGGGCGGCGACCTCAAGTGCCCTGACAAGGGCACGAACGGCGCGCACTCGTTCACCGGCGCTCTCAAGGGCCAGGGCCGACGCGACTTTCGCCTCGAGAAAGCACAGACGTCTACCAGCGTCCAATGCCGTATCTGCAACTCGATCGAGCAAGGTAACGGCTGCTTCGAGCTTCCCCTCAGCGGCTATTAGCTGTCCATAGATCACAGCATCCCGCTCGTTGCCAAAGTCGATATTACTAGGATCAAAATCGGACTGGTCAACCCACTCGCGGGCTATTGCTACACGCCGCAGTCGCAAGCACACACTGGCTGCCAGCATTTGTGCGCTGAGACCGCTCCAATCGGAGTACACCTCTCCGCCACGTTGCAAGCGAACCGCTTCCCCGACGGTCTCCAGCGCCCGGAGGGCGTCGCCTTTTGCGCACTGGATGATCGTCGCAAGCTTCGAAAGCTGCAGTACAAACCAGCGGTTTGCACGTGCTGAACGTTTAATGCCCTCAAGCACGCTTCGCTCTGCACGTTCCAGGTCACCCGACTCATACTGCGCGCGACCAACGCACCACCCTAGTCCGATCTCCGTGAGCCCATCCTGACCGTCTCTTTGAGCGAAGGCGCTCTGCAGCGTTTGTGCGATTCGATTCGATTCGATGAGGTCGCCACGAATGAACGCAATATCCTGTTGTCGGGATATCGCAATGACGCAAGTCAAACGGTCGCCAGCCCGCAATCCCGAGTCGACCACCTCCCGCCATAGAGGAGCACCACGCTCAAAGTCCCCGACAAGGCAATACATCTCGGCAAGCGCCGTTGCCAGAACCCGCCTGCCAACGCTATCGGGAGGCATGCCTTCCATCGCAGTGAGGACGACCTCGATTTGTCGGGACTCGAGATCACCGGTGCGTCGCGCTTCATTGACGCCTGTCAGGGCTGCATGCTCGGCCCTCAGATACGCCCCATACCGTCCCGCTCTTGCGCGACTGATCGCGTCCGCGGCTCCCGCGAGCAGCGTGTCGGTCTCCTGCATTTCTCCCCGGAGGAGTGCAAGCCACGCCTCAGCCAGCCAGAGCTTTGGAAGGCGCGATCGCGCAGCTGGGGGTAGCGACTGCAACCACGACTCAAGCTCGCGATACTCGGTGCTTTTCCAGAGAATATCGTCTACAAATTCGTTGACGACGCCGGCTGCGACATCGACGTCGTGGCACCTCTGCACATGTCCGAAGCCGACAACCGGAATGCCCTGCTGGAAGTACCAGTGCGCTGCGCGACGGTGAAGCTCTACGTATCGTTCCGGAAAGCGATCTGCGACGCGTGTTCGCAGTGCTGCAGCAAACAGATGGTGATATCTGAAGAGCTCGCGTCTGTCATCCAGCGGTATCAGAAACAGGTGTGACTGCTCAAGCTGCCGCAGCATTCGCTGAGACTCAATGACGGTGAACCCGTCTGCCACGGCCGCACACAGATCCGCCCGGAGCTCAGACAGTACTGATGTCGCGTAGAGGAACTCACGCACCCGAGTAGTCTGCGCGTCCAGGACTTCCTGGGCCAGGTAGTCAGCGATGAAATGATTGTCGCCGTCGAAAGACTCGATGAAGCCGCTCGCATCGGCTCGGTTCTTCAGGTTCAGCACGGCGAGCTGCAGGCCGGCAATCCAGCCCTCGGTGAGCTTTTCGAGTGCCGCCCCGTGGTCGGGTGAAAGCTTGTCGCCAACGACAAGCTTGCAGTACGCCCTGACCTCATCGAGTTCCATCTTGAGGTCTGCGTAGCGAAGCTCAAAAAGGGTCCGAGAGACTCGTCTTCGCGGCAGGGAGAGGGTCGGATCCTGTCGCGTTATCACGACGATATTCATCGACGGCGGCATCAGGTCCAGAAAGATGTCCAGACTGCGGGAGACCTCGGTCGACTCTGCGCGGTGGTAGTCGTCGAGAATCAGGACGAGCGGTTTGTCGAGATTCTCAAGTGCCGCTGACAACTCAACAGTCAGCTGCGCAATCACGGCATCGAGCTCGCGCAAACGGATCGAAGTCAGTGCCTCTCTGGCGCCCTGTCCAATCCCCGGCAGCGGCCCGCGCAACGCCTCGATGACGTAATTCCAGAACCTGACAGGATCGTCATCACCCTCATCGAGCGAGACCCATGCCGCGTGCAGGCGCGCGCGCGCGATCCAGGATGCGACGAGCGCCGATTTTCCGGAGCCCGCCTCTGACGACACCAGCAGTAGGGGGCACGACAGACCGGTATCCAGCATATCGTCCAGGCGAGGTCGCCGAACGAACGGGGCTCGGACCCGCGGAGGACTCAATTTCGATTTCAGAAACATACGCTACAGAGTACACCCTGGTACGGACACCTGCACGCCACGAGCGTGGTAGAATGGTAGTACAAGCCCTCAGTCGCGTATGATCTGCAGAATCTTGCCCTTTTGGACCGCTTCGGTACGGTTCCTTACGCCAAGCTTCCGATAGATGTTACGCGCGTGCACCTTGATGGTCTGCGTTGATAACGACAGCAATTCACCGATCTCCTTGTTCGAATACCCGGTAGCGATCAAGGCAAGCACCTCGGTTTCCCGATGCGACAGGCTGTCTGCCTCACTCCTCGAACCGGGAGCGGCAACGCGATCTGTTATTTCTATCTCGGGTCTTGCGGGCGTCGGCCGGAGCGCAATCCGCTGCAAGAGTGTCATAGCAGATTCGTGCACGTCACTCTCCTTTGGAAGGCGGGAGAGCATGTCGCTCATTCTTGCGCCATACATGACGAAAACCGTGTCCACCCGCTGCGGGATCGAGAGCCTCAGCGCCGATTCTAGATCTTCGATCGACTGCTCGTGGCTCCCCTGGTCGTGGCGTATCACCGCCGATGCGACTAAAGCCTCAAGTACGCAACGCAAGCGGCCATGCCTCCTGCCGCTTTCCGAGATCCGGCGTAGCAGCGTAAGCGAATCATCAACCTCACCCTCCGCGGCTAGCAGGTGGGCGTACACCACGCCGTCTCGCTCGGATCGAACGCCCAGCTCAACGAGGTCCAGTCCGGACATATCGATCCAGTATCGGGCCGACGGAAGGTCTCCAGCGCGAAGACTGAACCATGCCATGAGTGTGGTTTTCGACACCTTGCTCCAGTCCGAGTGCGGCACTGACATCGCCTTACGGCAAGCCTCAACTGCAGCCACGGGTTCTCCCGTGATACCGAGCGCATTGGCCGCAATGACGTGAAGGCCGCTTTCGATCCATGGGCTGGAACCTACCAGCCGACGGATGCCATTGTCTGCAATCGTCAAGGCTTCTTTGAAGTTGCAGTCGTCAATTGCGATGCGTCCCACAACCCACGCGTGCAGCCCTGCGATCACAGGGTGTACGCGACGCTGCTCGTCCAGAATCTCCTGAAGCCGTTCTCCGCATCTTGTTCTCGTCGCACCATCGCCCCGCAGGAATGCGACGTCATGTTGGCGGGTGAGCGCGAAGGCCGCCAGGAGTGGGTTATCTGCCGCGACATCCACCGCGAGTAGTTTGGCGTACGCGGCCGCCGCGCGCTCAAGCTCGCCTCGCAAGCTGTGTGCCTCCCCTAGCCCGAGCAGCAAAGCCGCGCGGGACGTCGCGGTTGTCTCAGTCTTTTCAACGACGTCAATCAGTAACTGGATGTCTGCGTCACTAATGCCCTGTGCGGGTCCGGGGACAAGTGCCCGAATGGCGGCGGCTTCAGCCCGCAGGCGTTGCGTTTCGGGAGTGTTCGCTTCATCCTCAGCGAGGAGAGCGTCCACAAGCGCAAGCCGCGCCCCAGATTCGGTCAAACCGCCGGTGAGGACTGCCATCCAGAGATCGGCAAGAACAAGCCTCGGGTGACGTGCTACCACGCTCTCGGGTATCTCCTTCAACACCCTACGTAGTCGCATGGCACCGCCGCCCCACAGGAAACTCTCGGCAAACGACCCAAGCACATCAGCCAGGACGTCGGCGTCACCGCTTTTCCGCGCGTGCCAGATCGCCCGGTCAACAAACCCTTCGCGCCTGTACCATTTCGCAGCGCGACGATTGACTTCCGCAAAGCGTCTTGGATACTCACGCTCCATTCGGCCCGCTACAGCTGAGGCGAAGAACTGGCCGTACCTGAAGCTCTTGGAATCGCCGTCGATCCCACTGAGGAAAATGCAGGCTGTCTCGCGCTCAGCGATCATGGATCGACAATCATCTATCGGAGAGTCGAGGATGTACGCGCACGACTCTGCCGTGAACTCTTTCAGTGTCGTCGTTGCAAGTACAAAAGAACGCGTAGCCGGTGGAAGCGTGTCGACAATCTCGTGCGACAGGTAGTCTGCGACGAGTGCGTGATCGCCCGAAAAAGAGCGGACAAACCCGGCCGGATCGGGATTGCCACTGCACGCCAGCATCGCCAGTTGCACCCCGGCTACCCAGCCCTCCGTCTTTCTCTGCAGCAGTTCCAGATCTCGGCGCTCAAGGGCTGCATCACCCAGGGCAGTGATATACTCACCGGTCTCATCCTGCGTGAACCGAAGGTCGGCGCATCGTATCTCCGCAATGCGGTTCTCCGCGCGATGCCTGTCAAGGTTGAGACGCGGTTCGCCACGGGACAGAACCACAAGCTGGGTGGCATTCGATGTTGCGGCGGCAAGCTGGGTTACCAGTTCGTCAAGGGCGAGACAAAGACGCCGCGACGTGATGGTACAGAAGTCGTCGAGGACGATCGTCAGCTGCTCCGACCCCAGAGTATCGACCAGCTTACGCGCAAAGCGTTTGCCGCCGTCGGCAGCTACTTCGTCGGGGTCGAGCGTGAGTCCGTCGACGTGAGGCAGCGCGGTGCGAACAGCCGCAAGGAGATAATCCCAAAACCGAACTGGATCATTGTCCTGGACATCGGTCTCGAACCAGGCTGTCTCGCCCGCCCGCTCTTGCGTCCACGAGGCGACTAATGCGGTCTTGCCGGAGCCCGCCTCTGCCGCGAGAATAACCAGCGGTTTGTCGACACACGCATCGAGCAATTGCCGCAGACGCGGCCGATCGATGTAAACAGGGTGTACGCGGGGACGGCGTATTTTCGAAAGGAGACGCATGAAATGCCTGGCAAGATACCTGATATCACAGACTTAGGGAAGGCTGAGCGCCTCCATTTGCCCTTCCAGGGGCAAATTCAGTACTTGACGAGGCTACTATATCCGGACCCGGATCGAGCCCGACTACGCGCTCCAATATCACGTTCTCCCATGCGAAAGCACCGTTATTCTACTCTTTTGCCCGAATCAGTCGCTGGGCTTGCCGTAGCGGCACTGATCACGCTGGCGACCCCTGGCGACAGTCTTGCCCAGGTCGCCGATCTGATATTTCGAAACGGTGTTGTCCTTACGATCGATGAGCGGCGCCCACAGGCCGAAGCCGTAGCCATAGGCCGAGAACGGATTATCGCGGTGGGAACGGACGCGGATGTTGCTGGCCTCATCGGACCAGAAACGCGCGTTGTAGACTTACGCGGTCGAATGCTGGTACCCGGGTTCAATGACAACCACGTACACTTTGCCGGTACCGGGCGGTTGCTGTACGGATTGAACCTGCTCGACGTATCTGACGAAGGGTCGTTTGTGGCGCGAATCATGGATGTGCACGAGCGCTACGCGCCGGGCACGTGGATCACGGGTGGTGATTGGTCGGCTTATGAGACGTGGGCCGCGAACGATGTCGCAGAGGCCGGGCGACAAGTTGACACAAACGACCCGTACGGCAACCTCTTCCTGCCGCACCGGACGATGGTTGACGACGCGACGCGAGATCGGCCAGTGCTCGTGCGAAGGTTCGACCGGAAAGTCTATTTCGCAAATGGCGTTGCACTCGAACGCGCCGGCATCTCCGGGACCGCGCCCGACCCACAGGGCATCCTCGTGCACCGTGACGACAGCGGTGAGCCCACCGGGGTGCTATACAATCCGGTCAGAAACCCGGGAGGTGCGGCCGCGGGAGTAGAATCGACAGTCCTTCTTCGGGATAACGTGGCGCGGCTCTTCCGTGACCTCATACCGCCGCCGTCGCGCGAGCAGCGAATCCAGGAGACTGTCAGGGCGTGGGAGCAAATGGCGTCGGTGGGTGTGACCAGCTACTCAGACGTCACGTCTCCACCGGTCCAGGTGGATATCTATCGTGAGCTGCGAGACCGTGGACTGATGACGGCGCGCGTGCGCTATCGCCCACCACTTGACAGGTGGGATTCCATGGACGCGCTCGGAATTCGTGTCGGATTTGGCGACGAGTGGATACGCTTCGGTGCAGTAAAGGCCTGGATTGACGGGATCATGGGTAATAGCTCGGCACGCTTCTACGAGCCCTACACACATAACCCGACTAGCCGCGGTATTTGGCGCGACATCATGTTTCCGTTCGAGCGAAGTCCAGACAACCCCGAAGAGATGCAGTCGAGGTTAGAGCGCCTCGCACTTGATGCCGACGCCGCGGGAATCCAATTGACCGTCCACGCCATTGGTGACGAGGCGAACGGCTACCTCATGGACATGCTTGAACGGATTGTCAAAAAAAATGGGGAGCGCGACCGACGCTTCAGGCTTGTGCACGCCCAGGTGATGAACGATCGTGACATCTCGAGGGCCGGGGCGCTCGGTATCGTCGCCGAGGTGCAACCTTTTCATGCGTCCGACGACATGCGGTGGATGGAAGAACGGATTGGCCGCGACCGGTCGCGAGGCGCGTACGCCTTTAGGCGACTGTGGGATGCCGGCGCCGTAGTCAGTTTTGGATCAGACTCGCCCGGCACAAACGCCTCGCGATACTTCCTCAACCCGTTGCTGGGAATCTACGCGGCGGTGACACGCAAGACGCTAACGGGGGAGCCGGAGGGCGGCTGGTTTCCGGACGAGCGACTCACGGTCGAAGAGGCTGTCAGGGCGTACACGCTAAACACTGCCTACGCAGCGTACGAAGAGGACATCAAGGGCTCCCTGGAAGTTGGCAAGCTCGCCGACTTGGTCGTGCTGTCAGGCAATCTGTTAACGATCGACCCTGCGGAGATAAAGGACGTCACTGTAGACATGACGGTCGTGGGGGGCCGAGTAGTCTGGGATGGAACGTACGCGCTACCTACCGCGAGGCGGCGCTAGCGAGAACTCGGACCCCAGGGAAGAACCTGCGTAAGAGTTCTTGACCCGCCTCAGGACCGATTACACTGATTGTCGTTGACAGACCGTCTGCGAGCACTCCCGTTGGCGCAACAACCGTAACTGTACTGCTATTGACAACCCCGAGGCCAGTGCGCGGGTCGAGGATATGCGAGTAGCGCACCCCATCAATCTCCACGAACTGTTCTGTGTCGCCCGACGTTGAGATTGCGGCGTTCGCGATGATCAGATCGTCAACAGCACCGTCCACCAAACCCGATACTCGCCAACCATTTTGGCGAGGCGTTGACACCTGTGATGAGTGGGTTGGCGGGGCTTCGCCCACAACAATGTCACCGCCGAGCCCGACGAGCGCTGACGAAAGTCCGTGCTGGCGAAGCAACCTGAGGGCTTCATCACATGCGTAGCCCTTTGCGATCCCTCCAAAGTCGAACGCGAGTCCGGCGCGGTGGAGACTGACCGTGTACCCCCCGGTCTGAGTGGAGTCCAGGCGTACATGTTGCCACCCGGTGCGAAGGCGCATTCGCGCGACCGTCGAGTCAGCGGGCAGCGCTCCAGCGGCGCGCGACCGTCGCCACAGCTCTGTTAGCGGGCCCACTGTCGGATCAAACGCACCACGTGAAAGCTCCCAAAGCTCCGTGGTTCGTTTGATCACGGTCGCGAGCTCCGCCGAGACCGCCACACGATTTCCCGCATCCGCCAGCTGGAGACGAGCGACCTCACTGGTGCGCTGGTAGTTGCTGAAGATCGATTCAAGCTCCGCAATCCGAGAAAACGCAACTCGCACACCGACCTCCGCCTTTGCCTTCGATTCGCTGTAGACTACGATGCGCGCGATGACCCCCATGTGCCGGGCCTTATATTCGTACCGCTCCATTTGTCTAGAACCTGAATCTGCGGGACTGGCCGCTTGTGATTCAGGCGCGGCCAGATCAGCCACCTTGCACGAGGACATGAGACATACGACAGAAAAGGCCCAAGCCCACCGTGCGATGCGACGTAGGGTGCTACCCGTTTTGCCGTTTGCCATGCTCGCCGTGATTGGCTGTGCCACCAGCCAACCGGTACGGCAGGAAGTTGATATGGAGGCGAATACGTTCAATGCAGATCGCTACGTCGAACAGATCGGCGGTACGACGGTGTCGTTTGAAATGGTCCCGGTGCCCGCCGGGATGATGACGGATTCGACCGGCGAGGCCACTATTGCGACACCGGGCTTCTGGATTTCCGCAACGGAGGTCACATGGGATCTATATGACGTCTTCGTTTTCGGATTGGATGGCACATCCGGGCCGGCAGCGGCCGACGCGGTCGCCAAGCCGAGCAAGCCATACGTCCTGCCTGGCGACGACTACGGACACGCCGGAATGCCCGCGCTGGGCATGCGCGCCCGTGCAAGCGAGAAGTTTGCTGAGTGGCTTTCGGCAAAGACGGGCCAACCGTACCGCATACCAACCGAGGCGGAGTGGGAATACGCCTGCTCGCTGACCACAGAACCAGGAGACCTGGAGCGCTACGCGTGGTATCGCAGCAACTCTGACCGCGCCACCCAACCCGTTGGAACGAAGGACGGTGGCTCGCTCGGCGCTTTCGACATGCTTGGCAATGCCGCGGAGTGGGTAATTGGCCGGGACGGCAGCCCGGTAGTCAAGGGCGGCTCCCACATGGATAGAGCCTCTCGCGTCGGATGCGAAGCTCGGCGGTCGTACAACAAGAACTGGCAAATGACCGACCCGCAGATCCCAAAAAGTCCGTGGTGGTTGTCGGACGCTCCTTTTGTCGGAATTCGGCTCGTGCGAACAGCCGATTCGTGAGCGCCGTTGGGGTCATCTGCTACTCCAGGATGGAATTGAGCGTCGCGCTCGGACGCATCGCGGCTGACGCCAGGTCGTCGTCGGGGTGGTAGTAGCCGCCGATGTCGACTGGATCGCCCTGAACGGCGAGTAGTTCGCCTACGATCTTCTCTTCGTTCTCGGCAAGCTGCGCAGCGATCGGTGCAAATCGATCGCGCAACGCCGGATCGTCGTCCTGCCCGGCAAGCGCCGCGGCCCAGTACATAGCGAGGTAGAAGTGGCTCCCCCTGTTGTCAATGCCGCCAAGTCTCCGCGTTGGCGACTTGTTCTTGTCGAGCAGTTCTCCCGTAGCAGTGTCGAGCGCGGCAGCCAGCACTTGTGCGCGTTTGTTGCCTGTGGATTCGCCGAGATGTTCGAGCGACTCCGCAAGCGCCAGAAACTCTCCAAGTGAATCCCAACGCAGATAGTTCACCTCGACGAACTGCTGCACGTGTTTTGGCGCCGAGCCTCCGGCTCCGGTTTCGAAGAGCCCTCCGCCCTCCATCAGAGGTACGATAGATAACATCTTCGCACTCGTCCCGACTTCAAGAATTGGGAAGAGATCGGTCAGGTAGTCACGCAAGACGTTGCCAGTTACCGAGATGGTATCCTCGCCGCGCCGAATGCGCTCAAGGCTCAAGCGGCAGGCCTCAGCGGGGGCATGTACGCTGATGTCGAGTCCATCGGTGTCATCCTCATTGAGGTAGCGCTCAACCTTTTCGAGAAGCTGCGCATCGTGCGCCCGTGTCTTGTCCAGCCAGAATATCGCCGGCGATCCTGTCGACCGGGCGCGCCGCACGGCCAGCTTGACCCAGTCACGAATTGGCGCGTCCTTCGTCTGGCAAGAGCGCCAGATGTCTCCTGCCTCAACTCTGTGCTCAAGCAGGATGTCGCCAGAAGCGTCGATGACCTGTACCGTACCGGCCATCTCGATCTCGAACGTCTTGTCGTGGGAGCCATACTCTTCAGCCTTCTGCGCCATAAGTCCGACGTTGGATACGCTACCCATAGTCGAGGGGTCGTAGGCCCCGTTGGCTCGGCAATCGTCCACAACGGTCTGGTAGACCGATGCGTACGAAGAGTCGGGAATGACCGCAAGCGTGTCGCGCGTATCACCATTGGCATCCCACATCTTCCCACCAACCCGGATCATGGCCGGCATGGACGCATCTATGATGACGTCACTCGGCACATGCAGGTTCGTGATCCCTTTGTCTGAATTGACCATCGCCAGATCAGGGCCGTCCTGCAGCGCCTTCGCCACGTCGGACAGAATCTCGTCGCGCACTTGCGCTGCACTTTCGGGCATGGCGCGGACCGTTGCGAGCATGTCAGCGAGACCATTATTGGGATCAACACCAGCGGATGTCAGGGCGTCGCCGTGTTTGGCAAACACGTCGGAAAAAAAGACGCGTACGGCGTGGCCAAAGATTATCGGGTCAGAGACCTTCATCATCGTGGCTTTCATGTGAAGCGAGAACAACACGCCCTCGCCCTGCGCGGCAGCAACCTGCTCAGCCAGAAAGCTGGTCAGCGCACGCCGGCTCATGAACGAACCATCGATCACTTCACCCGCCTGAAGCGCGATGCCATCCTTCAGGGTGTGTCGGGTGCCATCGTCAGCTACAAGCACGATGTCAACGCTGGTCGCTGCCGGGACTGTGGTAGATTTTTCGTTCGACCGGAAGTCCGCCGCGTACGCACCCTTGCCCATCGTGGCGACGCGGGTCTTCGAGCCAGTGGACCACTCGCCCATCGAGTGTGGGTGCTTTCGCGCATATTCCTTTACCGCCCGCGGCGCACGACGGTCGGAGTTACCTTCGCGTAGCACCGGGTTAACAGCGGAGCCCAGCACTTTCGCGTAGCGCGCACGGATGTCCCTTTCCTCGTCCGAATTGGGTTCATCAGGAAAATCCGGGACGTTGTAACCATGTGACTGCAGCTCTTTGATGGCTGCGGTCAACTGTGGGATCGAGGCCGAAATATTCGGGAGCTTGACGATGTTCGCGGCGGGCGTCTTGGCCAGCCGGCCAAGCTCGGCGAGATGGTCACCGAGCTGCTGTCCTTCAGGCAGTCGGTCGGGGAACTGGGCGATAATGCGACCCGCAAGGGAGATGTCCCGGGTCGCAACATCGACTCCCGCCGAAGACGCAAACGCCTGGATGATCGGAAGCAGGGAGTAGGTCGCCAGCGCCGGCGCCTCGTCGGTCTTCGTATAGATTATCGTACTCACGTTGTCAGTCTGGCTAGGGCGGGGGTTCAAGAATGACGCTCATTCGGAATACCGCAGGACGATTTCCGGGGCCGTAATCTACAGTCGAGCCGGCGAAGGACACAAAGTGATTCTTGCTTGACCCGGGACCGAAACGAGACCCGCGCCAAATAACCGGCTTGTTGCTATCTCGGCATGTGACTGCATCGCCGGGGTATATAGTGCAACCGTGCCACGAACGCCGTATCGTCTAGGGTTGATACTCTGGACCAACCTGCAGCTAGCGCCATGCACGCCGATCACGACCCCAAGCGACGCGACTTCCTGAAGACTACGGCCGTAGTTACGGCAGGTACCTCCGTCGGACTGATGTCCTCGGGCAACTTCGCATACGCCGCGGGCAGCGACACACTTCGTGTCGGCGTCGTCGGCTGTGGCGGTCGCGGGACAGGTGCGGCAGTGAACTGTTTTGAGAGCAGCGAGGGGATCGAGATCGCTGCGATGGCCGACCTCTTCGAGGACCGGCTCGACCAGTCCAGACAGAACCTGAAGGAACGGATTGGCGATGCACTTACGGTGACCGACGACTCTGCGTTCTATGGCTTCGAGGCGTACGAGCACGTCATCAACAGCGACGTCGACATCATCATTCTTGCGACTCCGCCGGTCTTCAGGCCGATGCATATAGAAGCAGTGGCGGCGGCGGGAAAACACCTGTTCACCGAAAAACCGGTCGCCGTTGACCCGGCCGGGGTTCGCCGCGTCATCGAGGCCGGCGAGGTAGCACGCGCCAAAGGGCGTTCCGTCGTTGCGGGTACCCAACGTCGGCATGACCCCTCCTACATAGAGACCATGCGCCGCATTCATGACGGCGCAATCGGCGAGGTCCTGTCAGCACAGGTGTACTGGAATCAGGGGGGCCTTTGGCACAAAGACCGCAAGCCCGGGCAGTCTGACATGGAGTTCATGCTCCGCAACTGGCTCTACTATACGTGGGCGTCAGGAGACCACATCGTGGAGCAGCATATACACAACATCGATGTCGCAAACTGGGCCCTGGGCGGACCGCCGGTTCGCGCCAACGGAGTTGGCGGACGTCAAGTGCGGGTCGATCCGCGATATGGCCACATCTTCGACCACTTCTGCATCGAATTTGAGTACGCAAATGGCGCGCGCGTAGTAAGCATGTGCCGCCAGCAGGACGGAACCGCGAGATACGTCGGAGAACACATTCAAGGCACCCGTGGATCGAGCGATGGGCATTCCTACATCAAAGGAGATACAAATTGGGAGTGGGAGTGGCCCAACGACGAGAAAGTGAATCCGTACGTGCAGGAGCACACGAACCTCATCGCCGCGATTCGCGACGGCAAGCCAGTTAACGAGGCGAAGCGCGTCGCCGAGAGCACCCTCAGCGCCATCATGGGTCGCGAGGCCGCGTACACTGGGCAGGTCATCACTTGGGACGAGATCATGAACAGCGACCTCGACCTGACACCAACAGACTGGCAGTTCGGGACCGTTGCCGCAGCGCCGGTGCCCCAGCCAGGTATTACGCAGCTTTCGCGCCCGCGCACGGGACACCGGCATGAGGCTATGGCCGAGGACTAGGCTCGGTCGTCGACTTCGACGACGAGGCGGTTTATTCTGAAACGACTCAACCAGGTTATGAAGCGGAGAGATTTTCTTGCCAACGCCGGCGCGGCGACCGCTGCCGTGGTCTCGACAGGAGGCGCGTCATTGCGGAATCATCCGGCGGATGCTACTGTCGCTCACGCCCGTCGCGACGACCCCTTTGTACTCGACTATGCCCCGCACTTTGGGATGTTCAAAGAGAGTGCGGGCGATGATCTAATTGACCAGGTGGCCTACATGGCCGACCGAGGTTTCCGGTCGATGGAAGACAACGGGATGAAGGGCCGACCGCTTGAGGTGCAGGAGGCGATAGCGGCTGAGATGCAGAAGCGAAACATGCGCATGGGGGTCTTCGTCGCCCACCAGATATACTGGCGGGAGCCAAACCTGGCGCGGGGCGAGAAGGAAAAACACGAGGAGTTCCTTGCCGACATCGAGTCATCGGTCGCCGTTGCAAAGCGCGTGAATGCGAAGTGGATGACCGTGGTACCCGGGCACCTGGACCTGCGACTGGACAGAGGGTACCAGACCGCGAACGTGGTCGACGTGCTGCGCCGCGCGTGTGGGATCCTGGAGCCACATGGCCTGGTCATGGTGCTGGAACCGCTGAACCCTCGAAATCACCCAGGGCTGTTTCTCGCAAAAGCTGCGCATGCATTCGAGATATGCCGTGCCGTCGACAGTCCGTCTTGCAAGATCCTGTTCGACATTTATCATCAGCAGATCACAGAGGGGAATCTGATCCCCAATATCGAGCGCTGCTGGGATGAGATCGGGTACTTCCAGATCGGCGACAATCCCGGCCGCAACGAGCCCACGAGCGGTGAAATCCACTACGGGAATGTGTTCAAGTACATCCGCGAGCGGGGATTTGACGGCATCCTTGGGATGGAGCACGGTAACTCGCAGAAGGGGGCAGCCGGAGAAGAGCGTGTGATTGCCGCCTACCGGGAGGTGGATCCGGTGTAGGGCCCGCTTTCTTTTTCTCCGCAAAAAGAAAGCTTGGCAAAGAAAAGCTCCCGGCTTCGTGTTTTTGGCGCGCGATGCGCAGTGTCCCCGTCACCTGTTCTGCCAAAAACACCATGCCGGCCGTTACGCGTTGCTGATGTCACCGGCAACAGTCGCGACCCAGCATAGCGGGGATCGACCGCAAGTTGTCGTAGCTCCAATGACCTCTCCGTGCCCGGACACCGGCGCCGCCGAGAATCTCGGTCGCAGGTCGGGACCGGCTGCTTCTTAGGACCGGCGGCCAGGCCATCAACCATCCGGCTTGCGGTAGCGACCACTCGGAGGTGTGTTACGCCCACGCGCGGGGAATGCCTTGATCGTTGCTCGCGGTAGAACGTCTCTGTACAGGAACCTCTCACCATGTCTCGGCGAAGCCGAGGGAGGATTCCGCGATGAAGCAGACGTTGTTAGGGTTGGCTTTCCTGTTGGCCGCCTCGCTGCTTTCGATTGCACCTGAACGCGCCAGTATCGTCGGCACCGTAACCGACGCCCACACCGGCGAAGCCATTCCCGGAGCGAACGTCGCTATCGTCGGGACTGTACTAGGGGCCATTACCGACGTAGACGGCAAGTACGAGATTCCGAACGTTCGGCGGGGCACACACACCGTTATGGCCTCGTTCGTGGGCTATACGCCGATAACTGTTGCGGACGTTCGCGTCCGTCGTAAGGCAACGGAGGTCCGCGTCGACTTTGCTTTGGTTGAGGGGGTTGAGTTGAACGAAGTCGTCGTTGAGTACGAGCGACCGCTCATACAGAAAGACGCTGTCGGCGCACAAACACTGGGGATTCGAGGAGGTCGGGGTGCCGACGTCACCTACTACGTGGACGGTATTCCGTGGAATACCGAGGAGTACGCGACGCTTGTGGAAGCCGGTTTTCAGAGCCCCACTGTCGCGCCGCTCTCGACGTTCTCGATTGACGTTGACGCCGCTTCATACGCAAACGTGCGAAGGTTTATCACCTCGGGCCAACGCCCTCCCATCGGTGCGGTGCGTATTGAGGAGTTCCTCAACTACTTTTCGTACGAGTACGACGCGCCGCGGGGGGAGCATCCGATCGCTGTCTCTACCGAACTCGGTGGCGCTCCGTGGAAACATGAAAACAGGTTGCTTCGCATCGGCGTCAAGGGAGCGACGATCGATCGTGACACGGTCGCGTCTAACCTCGTCTTTCTTATTGATGTATCGGGATCGATGCGAGACGAGAACAAGTTGCCGCTACTCAAGAAGTCGTTCGTCGCGTTGACGGACGAACTGACAGAGAACGACCGCGTTGCGATTGTGGTTTACGCGGGCGCTGCCGGACTCGTGCTCGAATCCACACGCGGCGACAAATCTTCTGAGATCCGAAACGCGATTGAAAGATTGCAGTCGGGGGGCAGTACTGCAGGTGCGGCGGGCATCCGGCTCGCCTACAATACGGCTCGTGCGAACTTCATAGAAGGCGGCAACAACCGCGTGATACTCGCCACTGACGGTGATTTCAACGTCGGCGTATCGAGCACGAGCGAATTGGACCGCATGATCGAAGAAGAACGGGAGTCCGGCGTGTTTTTGACGGTACTCGGATTCGGCGTGGGCAACCTGAAGGACAGCCGGATGGAGTCGCTGGCGAACAAGGGAAACGGCAACTACTTCTACATCGACCGCATCAAAGAAGGGCGCCGCGTACTCGTGGACGGACTTCTCTCCACGATGTACGCCATCGCGAAAGACGTCAAGATACAGGTGGAGTTCAATCCGCAGCAGGTTGCCTCTTACCGGCTCATCGGATACGAGAATCGTAGACTCGAGAGCGAGGACTTCAACGACGACAGGAAGGACGCAGGTGAGATGGGTGCTGGGCACACCGTGACGGCGCTGTATGAGATCGTGCCGGCAAGCGAGTCGGCGACTGCAGGCTTGCAGGATCGTCCGGTGGACCCACTTCGGTATCAGGTTCGAGGTGTAGTGCTAGCCACGGCCTTTAGCGGTGAGCTGGCGACTGTGAAGGTGCGGTACAAAGACCCGGATGGTGAGACGAGCCGTCGACTCAATCACGTTGTGAAGGCTGCCGATTTCACCCGCCGAACCTCAAATGACCAGCGCTTTGCAGCTGCCGTGGCAACATTCGGGATGGTACTTCGCGAATCTGAATACGTGGGTTCGGCGGATTTGGACTCGATCATCGAGCTTGCGGGCGAGTCGCTGGGGCGCGACGCTGAAGGGTACCGAAGCGAGTTCGTGGACCTGGTACGTCGGTACCGCGAAGTTGACCGAAAGATGTCGGCGCTGGAATGAAGCGTGCACCGCGCTAGTCTGTATCCGACACCGAGAACCGCTCGCGCAGGTCGTCGCTGACCTGCGTTGGGCGGCCGGTGGCGGGGTCGATCGGCACCCACAGGGTTCGGGCCTGTGCGAGGACCTTGCGGTCTGACGATCTGAGCAACTGGGTATGTCGCTCAAATCGCATCCGGTCTGCACCCCCTATCCACGTCCGCGCAACGATTTGGTCCTGTTCAAAGGCCGGCCGCTTGTACTCGATCTCGTGCCGGGAAACTACCCAAAGCCAACGCTCCTGCTCCTCAGCGGTCGTGGCTGCCAACCAATGCGCCGTCGCTGCCTCCTGCACCCAGCGCAGGTAGACGATGTTATTCACGTGCCCCATCGCGTCGATATCGTCTGGGGTAACCCGGATATCCAGTTCAAACGGTTCAGTTGCCAGTGTCATTGAGTTGTTGGTTGCTGTCGAGCCCCTCCAGTTTCAGAGTAACCCCACAATTTCGGCCACGAGATTTGCGTCGGCGACGCCATCACGACTCACGCCCGTGTGCGCGTGTAGAGATGCGGTCGAAGAACGCTTTGCCGTTGCAATCCCGGACATGATTGTTGCCAGATTGTCGCGACTGACTCCTCCGCCAATAACCACCTCGATACGGCCACGTGCGTAACCAATATAACGGCGAAGCGATTCGAGACCGTCTACGGCGGATTTGCCCGATCCCCAAGGCGTGCCGCTCGTGAGAATACGGTCGACCCCTAACGCAGCGAGCGCATCGACAGCAGCCAGCGGGTCTTCTAGTGCGTCGAAGGCTCGGTGAAAGGTGACCTGTAATCCATAATTCTTGGCGGCGTCAACGAGTATTTGGGTGTTGGTTGCGTCTAACGTGGCGTTGGATGTGGTGAGTCCAAAGACGACACCACCAACTCTTGCCTCGGCCGCGTCGCGAATGTGCTCGCGCATCGCGGCCACTTCATCGTCGGTATAGGCAAAACCGCCTCCCCTCGGGCGCACCATCATCATCACTCCCGAGGCGTCACCAAACGCGCTGGCGGCGGCATCGACTACTGAGCGATGGGGCGTCAGACCGCCCACCGAAATGTTCGCGCATAGCTCTATTCGCGCTGCGCCGCCGACGCGGGCGTTGCGTGCGGAAGCGGACGCAGAATCCGCATCGTCGCAGCTGATACAGACCTCCAACTCCATAGCGGATGCGGCTAGAAGATTCGCGCAGTAAGAGTGTCCAGGCGATCGACGATACTGCGTGCTGACTTTTCACCGTACCTATCTATCAGCATCGGCAGCGGCAGTAGCAGGATGACCAGCTCGAATATTGACAGTTTGAACATGATGTTCATCGACATCCAGATGCCGAAATGCAGCATGAGAATCAGAACTATGAGCGGCCTGCGAAACCTCTCCCACCAGAGCAGAAATGCGGTGAGCTCAGTCACCCATCCAAAGGTTAGCATCGCTGTGGCAAAGAGACGGTGATCCAGGGCAAGATGCTGGACCCAATTCAGGTCGAGCTGCCCATACTTGGCGAAGACGTCGATCGACTTTTCGTTTATCCACATCCACAGGTGCCGCCCATCCGGCCACGTTAGGCCGGTTCCGACGAGTTTCGCAATACCGGCCAGCGTATAGGCCAGGCCGACGTAGAAATATGTGAAGCCCAGGACGAAGCGGGCACGATCATGTGCATTCCTGAACAGAAGCATTCCAAGCGCAAGGGCAAGCACCGCCATCCCGACGAGATTTGCGCTGTGGGGGATCTTTCCTTGAGAAAAACGAGCGGCGAACAGCACCAGCATTAGCATGAACGCCACGGCGTAACCATAGCGACCGAGTAGCCGAATCCGTACGAAGCCTGTCGACGCGCTCGCGGTCAGCGCGAGCGCCATACCCCATGCCACAACCGGATCAACGACAAACGACAGGTTGATGTAGGCGGCCAATCCAACGGGCTCCACCGTATCGGTCAGTCGAGGTATATAGCCTGCCCATTTCCACGCAAGGTGGATTGCGGAAACGACCACAAACAGCTCAAAGACCTTGAAGTAGATACGACCTCCCCTGGAATCCGGGAGGACGGTTTCAAACAGATCGTTGAACGGACTGGTCATCGACGCACCATTACCTACTCGCGTCCGAACCGGGGATTTGTTACTACCGATTCCCTGGTGACAAGCGCGTGCGGTTCGAACGAAATGAGAACCGAGTCGGTCGGCGAGATCCTGCCATCCACTTTGAAAACGAGAAGCCTCTTGTCGCCGATTACAGGCAGGAACGTCGATTGTAACCCCAACTTCCTATCCTCGTCCCAGACGTGGGTTTTCGAGATGAAGCTCGCCAGGTCAATGGGGTCAACTCCGTTGGGGGTTAGCGGGTAAGCAACCCCGGGGAGTTCGCTCACCGCAGTCGGCGCCCATTTTACGTCGTCGACATCTTCGATCTCACGTACAACCGTCCGCGACCAATCGCTACCACCTTGCGAGAACATCGGGTAGATGCTGAAAGGCCAGAACTCACCGTAGTGCGTGGCTACGAGAGCCGCATAGACCATCAGTACCGCGAGGGTTATCCGTATGGACTTCGTTTTCAACTTCCCCGGATCGGCGTTATCGAATTATCGACTGGCGACAATCAAGCCTCGAGAACAAACGAAAACTGCTTTGACGCACGTCCGTTCACTTGTAGCGTAACGGTGTGGTCACCTTCGTAGAGTCGCCGAGTTGTCATCAATCGAAGCGGGTGCTTCTTTAGGATCTCCTGTTGCTCGCCGGCTTTCATTTCGATCTGCGTCAGCTTGAACACCTTGCGACCACCGGTCTTCCGCCCAGTCGCGTTGCTGTTTGGTGCAAAGTCCATTACGTAATCGAGCAACAGCGGCTGTGCTTTGTTCGACCTGATCTTCAAAACGAACTCCAACGCCGACCCAATCTTCACAACCGGAGTGAGTGGTTTGAAATCGCGGATGGTGATGTCTGGCGAAGAACTGAAACCGAGGAGTGCCAGCGCGTCTGCGTTTCCCTGCTTCACGAGCGTTCTCAGGGCATGTTTCGTGACGAACTGCAACTCGGATGATCGTCGACGAGCGCTGCCGCCGCGGCCACCCCAACGACGAAGAACTTTGATCGCGGTGGCGGGGTCGACCTTGCTGATGTCGTTCACATGGTTCGCGACACTTCGGGTCACGTAGCGCGTTGGGTCCCGGTACAACTTCTCGAGAATCGGCAGCGGTTCGCGAAAGTCGATTGCAAGCTTCTGTGACCACGGAAGCTTTGGTCTCGTACCCTCGCTCGCAAGCCTGCGGACGTGGTAGTTGTCATCGTCTGTACACGATTCCAGGAACGCCAGCGTTTCCTCTGGGAAGGCGTTGATAAAGTATCTGATCGCGTCTTCGGCCGAGAATCGCTTTGTGATTTCGCGAAGCGCACGTAGCGACCGGCGCACGTGCTTGCGAGAACACCCGTGCACGGCAACGTAGTGCGACAGCGGCGCGATTATGAAGTCGCCGAAGTCATCGTCACGAAGCGTCGGGTCCAGCTGCGCCGGCAAGGCTTCCAGGATTATCGACAGTGCCTTGGGGTAGTCATCCGGCAGGGCGTCGTGAAGACAGGCCGTGATGTGAGATATTCGCTCCTTGAGTTCAAGATCCGGAAACGCTTCAACGCAATTGCGCGAGAAGCGCTTTGCCGGGAATCCGGATTTCGTGGCGGCGAACTGCTTCGCAAGGAAATTGACCTTCTCCTCATTGAATAGCTGGTCCTTGAGCGAGAATGTGGTTTCTGCTTTCAATCGTCGGGAGCTGGAAAGTGGAACCGGATCACACGTGAATGCCGCGTCGGCACTCGGAAATATCCGAAATCCTGCAGCGCGGATTCTACTACAGGAATCTGAGCGCAGAATATGGCGTTGGGTCCAGGTGCGGTTGTTCACCAGCCAGCATCTCGGCCACGAGCTTCCCCGTGCCGGCACCCATGCTGAGCCCAAGCATACCGTGGCCCGCCGCGATCATCACGTTGCCGAGGGCGGGTGCACGATCAATCACGGGTTTGCCGTCGAATGTCATTGGCCGCCATCCGAACCAGGTCTCCTCGATTGGGTCGCCCACCGGGTCGTGAAGATACTTGCGCGCCCCGCTCGTTAGAAGGTTCAGCCGCTTCTGGTTGATAGAAGTATCATAGCCCACCATTTCCATCGTTGACCCGATCCGGTAGCCCGATTCCATTGGCGTAATCGCGACGTGGGAGTCCTCGATGATGATGGGGTGCGCCGGCATCCGCTCCGGCCGCTGCATCGTTATCGAATATCCTTTCCCGGGCTGAATAGGGACGCGGGCACCAACGTCAGCCGCGAGTTGCACCGCCCTGGCACCGGTCGCAATAACAAAGTGGTCTGCCTCCACATCCTGCTGACCCGCACTGCGCGTCACGTTGTTGACATTCGCTGTGTTGGCACTGGCGGTGCGGACCTTCGCCGCGATGGCACGGTCGCCTTGCCGGACAAAGCCCGTCACCTCGTGTGACTCGAGAATAGTTACCTCTCGAGATTCCAGCAGCCTCCGCAGCTCGCTCATCAATCGATCCGGCCGGATGTGGCAGTCCTCCTCGTAGTGCCAGCCGCCCGCTGGACCATCCTTCAGCGCGGGCTCGAGCTCCTGCAACTTGGCCCCGCGGTATGGCGTTGCGGCCACATTGAAGTGCGTCCGCAGCAGTTCATCCGTTTCGGCATAAGCGTCAAAATCGCGCGCGTTGTCGAAAACAAACAGCAAACCTCGGTCCTGCCATTCGCACGAAACATGTTCGGCTTGCACAAACTCTCGGTAGAGTGCCATCGACGACTGCAGGAGGGCATGGCGCGCACTCGCCGTCGTCATCATGTCTCGCTTGTTTGACAATCGATAAAAATTCCAGAACCACGAAACAAAGTCTCGAGATAACCGCGGTCTAATGGCGAATGGTGAGTCGCGCCGCATCATCGCACGCATGGTTTTGGCAATCGCACCAGGCTGGGAAAGCGGGAGCACGTGACTCGGACAGATGTATCCGCAGTTGCCATGCGAACAACCGTAGCCGAACACACCCTTTTCCGCTATCGTCACCCGAAAGCCGGCGCCGGTCAGGTACCACGCACTCATCGCGCCGATGATGCCGCCGCCAACGATCAGCACATGATCACCGCGGCCGCCGTTGCTGTTCCTGGAGTCGATCAAGCGCGGATACCCCATCGCAGCGGATCGCTGGGACTCAGAATCAGGCGTGACTCTGCATTGACAAACGCTGACCCGGTGATTCGCGGCAGGATACCGCCTGGCGCATCCCGGTAGGTGCACTCAAAGACGCTTCCGGTGATGCTTTCCTGTCTCCACACCTCGCCGGCCTCGAGCTTGCCGTCGGCTGCAAGACACGCAAGTTTGGCACTGGTCCCAGTACCACACGGTGAGCGGTCGTACGCGCCGCCCGGGCACATGACGAAGTTGCGACTGTTGTTCGCGGCGTCCCGGGGTGGACCAAAGAGTTCAACGTGATCTATGTACCCGTCGGCGGCGCCAGTCACGCCGGCTTTTGCGAGCGCGTCACGAATCCGCAACGTTACGTCTGTAAGCCGAGACGTGTTGACCAGCTCGAGACGTTCCTCAGGCCCCGATGTCACGAGATAGAACCAGTTGCCTCCCCATGCAACGTCACCGGTAACGAGCCCATAGTCGGGGACGTCGACGGAGACGCCCGCTCGATATCGATAACTGGCGACGTTCTCGACCGCAACACGACCGTCTTCCAGCAGCTCAGCTGATACCTCGCCGACAGGAGTCTCGATGCGGTGATCGCCGCGCGCTATCGCGCCACGATAAGCAAGCGCCGCGACGACCCCGATCGTTCCGTGCCCGCACATGCCGAGATAGCCAACGTTGTTGAAAAAGATCACCCCTGTGCAGCAGTTTGCATTTGTCGGCGCGACCAAGAGGGCGCCGACCATGACGTCAGAGCCACGGGGCTCGTTGACCACAGCACTTCGGAAGTTGTCCCAGTCTGCCCGGAAAAGCTCCAACTGCTCGGCGGCCGTGCCCCCTCCGAGGTCAGGTCCACCGCCGAAGACGACCCGCGTGGGCTCGCCACCGGTATGCGTGTCTATGACGTGAATGTCCGGTCCCGGTTGTTGAAGATCTGATCCCACGTCGCCTTTTCTCGCCGTTTGCGAGGTATTATCGTTAATAAAGTGTACTTTGTGTACAAAGTCACATTTTAGCCACCACCCAAGATAGCGAGCCCTCATGGCGACACACAAGGTACTCATAGGCGGTCTCTGGCGGGAAGCGACAGCCACAGATTCTTTTCATGCCGAGAACCCGCAAACCGGCGAAGCGCTGCCGGACCAGTACCCTGTAAGCGAATGGTCAGACATTGACGCGGCGCTTGACGCGGCGCAGTCGGCTTACCTGGAGTTGCGCGAAAAGGGTGGAAAAGACATTGCCCGATTCTTGCGAGCATACGCGGATCGAATCGAAGCACGAAAAGACGAGTTGTGCGCGCTCGCGTCGTTGGAAACTGCGTTACCTGTCGAGCCGCGTTTGGCCTCTGGTGAACTGCCGCGCACTACGGGTCAGCTGCGGCAAGCAGCAGACGCCGCAAGTAGTGCTAGCTGGTGTCAGCCAACGATCGATACGGCGAACAACATCCGGTCGTGTTATCGTTCGATTGGCCCGGTCGCGGTGTTTGGTCCGAACAACTTCCCATTCGCATTTGGCGGCATTTCGGGTGGAGACTTCGCGGCGGCAATCGCGGCGGGCAACCCCGTGATCGGGAAGGCGCACCCGTTGCACCCAGGTGCCACTCGCCTACTTGCCGAGGAGGCACAGGCCGCTGCAGACGAAACGGGGATGCCCTCAGGCACGGTGCAACTGATCTACAACATGTCATACGCTGACGGTGAGCGGCTTGCGCGCGATCCGCGGCTTGCGGCGATTGCGTTCACCGGCTCGCGGCGCGGCGGACTCAACCTGAAGTCCGCGGCAGACACAGTTGGCAAGCCGGTATATCTGGAGCTGTCGTCGATCAACCCGGTGGTCGTGCTTCCGGGCGCCCTTCGGGAACGGTACGAAGACATCGCCGATGAATTGAAGGGAAGCTGCCTGATGGGTACGGGGCAGTTTTGTACGAATCCGGGCTTCGTCATCGTGGAAGCGGGTGGTAAGACAGACGCTTTTATCGCCGCTGTGGCCGAACGCTTCGCGAGTGCCCCTGCGGGGACATTGCTGTCCCGAGCGGGACGCGAGGGCCTCGAGGCCGCTGTGGCCGCGCTGAAAACCGCGGGCGCCGAAGAGTTGGTTGGGGTCTCTGCGCGATCGGAAACCGCGGGTGACCCCGAGTCCGCAGCAAGCAACGGGTATCGTTACCCAAACACGGTGCT
>JANQRN010000275.1 GCA_028284545.1 Rhodothermales bacterium
TGGCTCGCGCAACGATACTGGAACGAACGTCAACGCTCCCCAGGTTGCCGAGAGTTCAACCACGACAGAAAATTCGATCCTCCCGTCCCGGCAGGCTGAGCGACGCGGGCATCAACTCGAGACTGCGAACGCGTTTGGAACCGAGGATCCAGGTCACGATCGTAGCGCCTCTGTCCGCTTAGAGCAACGCCCGTCAACCAAGACCACGGTCAAGCCGGCAGGCTCGACAGTCTTGACAAGTGAGGCGCCGAGTGAGGCGCCGCCAGAGCCGGTTGTCCGCGCCTCGGCTGTACGTAGCGCGGACCCACCTGACATCCGAATGTCTCAACGGCTCGATTTCGAACCGCGCCAGGGGCCCCAACGTCGGCCCATTAGTGTAATCGCGGCCCGGGAGGCCACGACCCCAATCCCGGCAAAGAGCGGTTCAGAAACAAACACCCAGGATGATTCTGCGACGCCACACTACGTCGCGCCGAATAGCAGCAGGCCGGTTTCCGAATCGGAAACGCTCATCAACGCGCTTAGAATGGGATCAAGTGCAGAGCGTGCGATACATGATGCCGCAACGCGCCGGCCTGTTGCTACTCTCTTTGCCGGCTTGCACCAAAAGCATGCCGACACACATGAAGTTCCGAGTCTCGTTAGAAATGATACCAGCGGGCCAACACGACAAACGCTTGGAGCAGATGTACTACCAAGCGGAAAGCGGCTCGAGCAATCAGGGACTCAGCCGCGTCACACGGCGACTGTCAGCCACACCACGCCGATCGTTCACTCGACCGCGCCGCAGACTAACAAACCGGTCGTCGATGCCACGAGCCTATCACTGGCCTCCACACACGAGTGGACTCGTCTCCGCAACGCGGCGCTGACGACAAAGGCGCAGCATTTGGTAGATATCACCGAGGCCGAGATCGGCCATCGTCCCGATCCAGCCAATGAGGTAGACCAGCCTTCACCAAAACTGAGCGCCCCGTCGCCGCGGAGCGAGCCGCACGTTGAGGCGAGGGGGCCGCAAGCGAAAGCGAATGGACCCGACGCTCACGACGCCGTACCGCTTGCGAAGGAACAGGTAGAAACGCCAACACCCTTACGCGCGGGCCATGGTGAGCCGGCAGAACCGAGTGCCACCGACGCCACTGAAGTCCCAGTCGCCCAACAGAATACCCCGACACCAAGGGCCACGATCCGAACCGCGGACGTTGCAACTTCCGAAACCAATGCTGCCCCGGCGCAGCCTACCGGCGGACACGGCGGTGACAACGCCGCGAGCGATGATCGGCCCCATCGAGGTAGCTCAAACGAACGGCAGCCCCCGGAGAAGCTCGCCACATCTGCTGCGGCCCCGGCCACCAATCAGACAGGGACATCGGCAGCCATACTCCAGGAGTCAGTAGAACCAACTTTCGGCCTCATAGCTGACGGCCTAACGCGGATGGAATCCGCGACGGACCTTACGGCGCCAGCGGGGACTCCGAGGCGCACGGGCGGACAGTCTACCTGGTTCCAGCCCAGTAGCCAGATGCGAAGCCCCGGCGCGGTGATCACCGCCGAAGATGGGTGGCGGTCCATAGAGATGAGCCTCGACGACGGCGATAGCAAGATTCGCATCAGTACGAGACGGGATCTCGAGGTTACACGGGTCGCACTTGAATTCACCGATCCGGCTGTCAGGACGCAGATCGAGCAGAACGCCGATCGGCTAAAAACCATCCTGACCGAGAAGTATGACTCGCACGTTGAACTCGATCTCGGAAGCGACTCTTATGACAGGCAGCAGGGTGACAATCGGAGCCGCGAGCCAATTCGGCGACCCTCACATTCCGAACTCCGGCGAAGTCAGGAACACAACGAAGCAGTAACCATCACCTCGACTCTGCGGCACCGAGCCACCGGCGCCGCAAACGAGTGGATAGGCTGATCAGAATTAACACCGAGAAAGGCAATGGACATCAGCGGATTGACAGGACCGGGTATTGACACGACGTCCCTTAGTGAAACGAAGAGCATTCTGGGCAAGGAGGACTTCCTGACGCTCCTCGTGACCCAACTTAGTAACCAGGATCCGCTCAATCCTCTTGAGGGACAGGAGTTTGCGGCCCAGCTGGCGCAGTTCAGCTCTGTCGAAGCGCTGCTGAACATAGAGACCGCACTCGAGCTGAATACGGAGATCAACGGCTTGCTCGCGCAAAGCATGAACAGCGGCGTGGCAGCTGGACTAATTGGCAAGACAGTGACGGCGGAATCAGACCACCTCTTCGTCAACGGAGAAGGAACGATTCCAGTGACATTTGATCTGGCCTCCCCCGCTGCGTCCACCAGCATCACGATCAAGAACGAGGCGGGGCTGGTTGTCCGCACAATCACAACAGGTGGGCAGGAACGCGGAATGAACACGATAGACTGGGATGGCACCAACGATGCCGGGGAGCAATTACCGGATGGCAATTACACCTTCTCTGTCTCGGCCACGGATCTCAGTGGCGAGGCCGTGAGGGCGACGACGTTCACGCGGGGGAAGGTCGATCGCGTGAGTTTCACGGCTGAAGGCATCCTCCTATGGATCGGCGACGTCTCCTTTGCGATGTCGACGGTAACGAGTGTGGCGGAAGCTGAATAGACACGGCACCTACGACACAGACGCACTGCCATGAACGTACGTACACTTGCAGCCACCCGCGTAACGCAGCCGATCGCACCCGAACAGCGTGCACCAAATCGTCAGTCGTCGTCGCCTGGTGCAAAGAGCTTCGCGGGCGAACTCGCCGCGCATGAGCTGAAAGACGCTTCCGGAGTCCGCGTCTCGGCACACGCCGCTGAGAGAATGCAGCAGCGGGACATTCAATTCTCGCAACAATCACGTGCAGAGGTCGCGGCCGCACTGACCGAACTCGAAAAGAAGGGCGCACGGAATGCGCTACTGCTCAGTGAGAGCTCTGCTTTCGTCGTAAGCGTGCCGAATCGAACCATTGTCACGGCCATCGCCAACAATGAAGTCCAGTCGCGAGCCTTCACAAATATCGACAGTGCCTATGTGATGCGTGATGCGTGATGCGCAAGCCGAATAGCGACCGCAACGTTAGCAGCGGATCAAACAGAACTCATCCGATCAAGTGTTTTACCCAAGAAAACGAAGCAAGCAAGAACCACCAGACACCACCGACAATGTAGACACCTTCTTCTCCACCAACGACTACAAATGAATAACACCGGCGGGACCCGTTAGACTTCGGGACGCCGCGCTCGACTGACCGATTGAGGTCGAGCACCAAACTCAGGATTTGCACAATGATTAGATCTCTCAGAACAGGCGTTTCGGGTCTCAAATCGCATCAGGCGCGCATGGACGTTGTTGGTAACAACATCGCCAACGCGAACACGGTCGGTTTCAAGAGAAGCCGCGCCGTTTTCAACGAAGTACTCGGACAAAAACTGCTCGGCCTCAGCCGTTCTGCCGGTAGCTCCGGCATCACATCTGGTGTTGTTGGCTACGGTGCCGCGGTGGGATCCGTAAGCCAAAACTGGAACCAAGGTCCGTTGGAATTCACGAACATCCCGACGGATCTCGCACTTAACGGCGATGGATTCTTCATAGCACGCTCTACTGAACGACTGCTGCTGACGCGAGCGGGCGACTTCATCTTCAATGAAGATGGGACACTCGTAACCTCCGGCGGGCTACCGGTGCAGGGGTATGCGGTCGACTCCAACGGTGACGTCGATGTTAGTCGGCTCGGTGACATCAGTCTCGACTACGCCGTCCAGGAAGCTCCAGAGGCGACAATGAACGTCATCCTCGGGAACAACCTCTCGTCAGACACGGAGGTTGGCGATACCGTCGAGACGCAGACCGGCGTCTACGATGACCAGGGGCGTCTCCACTCCATGAACGTTCGTTTCACGAAGACAGCGGACAACTCATGGGACTACGAGGTACGGTACACAGGAGATCTCGTCCCGCCCCCTTTCGCTGACGCGACCGGATCGCTTTCGTTCAACGTTGACGGGTCCCTGGCTACTGCCACCCCGATAACGGTGAACTGGGATGCGGCCTACGTAGCCACGGGGCCTTCATTCGAGATTGACGTGACAGCGCTGACGCAGTACAGTCGTGAATCGAACGCGTTGGTAGTGGATCGTGACGGTCACGCCTCTGGATCGTTGGAAAGCTACAACGTCGAGTCAGATGGCGTCATGTGGCTGAACTTCACGAACGGCGAACGCCGGCGTGCTTTCCAGCTCGTCGTTGGAGACGTCGGCAACCTGCAGGCGCTCGAGAACGTCGGCGAGAATTTCTACGCCACGACGCCGTCATCCGGCGACCTTACGCTTGGCCGGGCTGGTCGAGAGATCAACACGGCGATTGTGTCCGGTGCGCTTGAACAGAGCAATACCGACCTGGCGACAGAGTTCACGGACATGATCGTCGCGCAACGAGGCTATCAGGCTTCAGCCCGCGTGATCACGACCTCTGATGAACTCTTACAGGAGGTTGTTCAGCTGAAACGTTAGTCGCGTTTCGGATGAACGGTGAGGGAGGCAGCGGTACCCGTGGAGCTGGGGACCGCTGCCTCCTGCTGTTTTTGGGTGTTAAATGCGGCCCCCTTTGACCGATACACTAAGGACTATTTGTGTTCGCAGTACTCGATTAATCAGGCGCACATCCTCTTCTAATGGAAAAGGCGATTCCGGCAGGTCTCGGCCTTGGCTTTGTACTGATCTGGGGCTCCATCTTCATGGGAGGCGACTACGGCGTCTTCTTCGATGTTGCCTCGATCGCCCTAGTGATTGGGGGTACATTTGCCGGCTTGATCGTTAGCCATTCGTTCCCCGAGCTGAAGGCAGTTGGTGCCGGCACGAAGGCATTCCTGTTTTACAAGGAGCCCGACAACGAGGCTACCATCGAACAGTTCGTCGATCTCGCCGGCACGGCCCGGCGCGAAGGGCTGCTTGCGCTTGACCGCCGCGTTCGTGAAATCGAAGATCCCTTGATACGGATGGGTCTCGAGATGGCCGTGGACGGCATTGACGTCGAGGAAATCAGCGACATGATGCGCATCCGGATCGGCTCGATGATGAAGTCGCTCCAGATGGTGCCCAAGTTCTACAACACGGCGGGCACCTTCTGCCCAGCGTTCGGGATGATCGGCACGTTGATCGGGCTGATTCAGATGATGCAAAACCTCACCGACCCCGCCGCAATTGGTGGTGGTATGGCCGTCGCCATGATCACAACCTTCTACGGAGCGTTCTTCGCGAACCTCATCTTTCTGCCCTTCGCCACGAAGGCGAAGTCCCAGGCTGCGCAGGTGATGCAGTCGAAAGAGCTGATACTTGCCGGCGTTCAGGGTATCGTGCGCGGCGACAGCCCCACTGTCCTCGAGCAGCGTCTCGCGCTCTACATGGACGGTGATGCGGGCGCCAAAGAAGCTGACGTCATCCCGATGCAGAAGGCCGCCTAGCGATGTCTCCGTGAGTGATGGTCTCGACATACCGGAAGAAGAGAACGACGAGCCGTCTGCCCCGTTCTGGATGGCCACGTTTTCGGATATGGCGACGATCCTGCTAACGTTCTTCGTCATGATCGTCGCCATGTCTGAGGTTGAAGTCAAGAAGTTCAAGGAGGCGCTCTCCTACTTTCAGGGGCGATCAGGGATTCTTCTGAATGAGGCAGTGGCACCGTCGCCACAGACACAGATGACGTCTTCGCCCCAGACGTCCGCCTCTTACGAAGACGTGATGCGATACGAAGAGGTGTTGCAGTACCTGGACGAGAACGAATTGTCCGACAGGGTCAAGGTCAACCTGACGGATCGAGGTCTACAGGTGATCATGACCGATTCCGTGATGTTCAGGTCTGGTAACGCTGAACTTGTCGAGTCCTCGAAGACAATCCTCGCTCTCGTATCGCAGGTCCTACAGCACGGCGTACGGTCCGTCGTTGTTGAGGGCCATACCGACAACAGACCCATCTCGACGAACGTTTTTCCGTCGAACTGGGAACTATCTGCCGCACGGGCTTCGGCTGTCGTGCGGTATCTCTCGCGCCTGAACAACACCTCCTCGAATGAGGACTACGTTGCCGTTGGGTACGGCGAGCACCGGCCAGCCGCCGACAACAACACGGCATCTGGTCGGGCGAGAAATCGAAGAGTAGAAATCTTATTCAGTTGGCGAACATGGAACCACCAGACGAGTCAGCCGCTGCAGCTGCAACAGTAGACGATTCTTCACCCGACGGAGTCGGCGAACCAAAGAAGAAGAAGGGCCCGCCCCTTGTGGCCATACTCTTCATCGTGGGCCTAATCGGCGGCGGCGCCGGCGGCTTCTTCATGTATGAACGCCTGGTCGCAGCAGCAACGGGCACAGACCTGTCTGCCGGCGAACCGCCCGTAGAAGACGTTAGTTACGGCGTTTTCCACGAAATCGGGGGGATCATCGTCAATCCAGCTGAATCTGGTGGCAAACGGTACCTGATGATCAGCCTCGGCCTTGAAGTAGCAAATGAAGGAGCCGTCACGCAAGTCACTGAAAAAGAAGTGGTTATACGTGATCAGGTACTTGCACTACTGGGCAGCCACTCAGCAGACGAACTCGCTGACATCGGGATCCGCGAGGAGTTGAAGACGGAACTTGTAGCCGCAATCAACCGGGTACTCGGAAAGGATTCCGTCAATCGGCTCTATTTCACGCAGTACGTGCTGCAATAGGATTCGGCGCGCAATTTGATCGTGGAATGCGCCTGAGAACGTGCGCTATTGCTTCGCGGCGCTCTCATCCAGTGTTCAGACGGCGCGAGTATTAATAATTGCAGCTTAGTGCCTACGAGTGACCCAGACGTCGACAAGGCGTCACCGCGACCACTGACCGAAGTACTCGGAAAGGAGCGCGTACCGGCCAAGGTCGACGAATACAATTTTCGCCAGCCCCGAATCTTCTCGCAGGATCAGGTCAGGCTACTGAATTATGTCCATGAGGCATTTGCCCGCGGACTCTCGGTTTACCTCTCCAACCGCCTGCGCACGATTGTAGAGGTGCGGCTGCAGGCCATCGAGCAGCTGGCTTACGCCGACTACGTCAAGTCTTGCGACGTTCCGTCAGCACTATATGTGACGGAGGCGCGCCAGACAGAGCACAAGGCGGTTTTCGAGGTCGACCCGAAGTTCATTCTCTTTCTCCTCGACAAGCAGTTGGGGGGCCGCGGCGAGTTTCCGGAAGAAACGCGCCCCGTGTCGGCGATTGAGCAACGGTTGATGGGAAAACTTCTCGATCAGGCCTATCGCGAATTGACCTCAGCCTGGGGCGAAATCGCGACGATGCAGTTCGAAGAGGTGGGCTTCGAGTCAAACGCGGAATTTGTTCAGATCGTGCCGGGGACCGAGCCGGTCCTGGTGGCTCGCCTGAAGCTTATGGCGTACGAGCGTTCATGCTTCCTGAACGTGTGCTATCCGTACCTGCTCCTCAAGCAAACGCTTGGACGAACCGGTATCAAGCAGTGGCTCTCTCGCTCGCGCGGCGAAATGGAGACCGCCCTGAAAAACCTGTACGAAAAGGAACTGGGCGAAAGCGAGGTAGAGCTCAGGATTGAACTTGGTGACGCCAAGATCAGGCTGTCAGAACTGTTGAGTCTGGAGGTCGGTGACGTCGTCCCACTCGCACGACGCGCAACCGACGACATAGATGTTTACATCGGTTCGAAGCGGTTCTGCCGAGCGCGACTCGGCAAAGCTGGAAAGTACCAGGCAATCGGAATCACCGAAATCGTCAATCAATATCAACATGACGCTGACTGACATTCTCAAGATCGTAGGCGATAAGGCCGACAGCATTGCCGCGCTTGTCTCCGCAGCGTTGGACGCTCCGGCATCGGTAGCCCTCACTGAGATCGATGCCGCCGAGCTTGGCGAGAAACTGTCCTCTTGCTATCGACTGACTTCCGACGGCAACCAGTTCCTGGTACCCGAGACTATCCTAACCATTGTACCCGATGCAACGCCGGAGACGCTTGCAAATCTGGCCACAGACCTCTGGCCCAAGATCTCGGCCGAAATCGGCCTGGAGTCCCCTACCCAGGTGAGCGTCGAAATCGAAGATCCAGACGACACCACCGGCAACGTTTCCGCTGAGCACATTGTCGGTATAGCACTGACCGTCGGCGAATCAACGGTCGACGCCTACTTCATTCCTGCATCCGCAGAGGCGGACGCTGGCACCGATGAAGCGCGGGCGCTGAAGCTTGAAGAGTTGGAAGATGCAAGCCGATCAGGCGCTGCTGGGGTTGGACTCGACCTGTTGGGCGACGTCGAGGTCGACGTAACCGTCGAACTTGGAAGACGGCACATTCCTCTCAACGAATTGCTCAAGCTCACTCGAGGCTCAATCATCGAACTCGAGAAACTTGTCGGTGAACCCCTTGAGGTGTACGTCAACAACCGACTGATCGCTGACGGTGAGGCGGTTGTTATCGACGATCACTTCGGGATAAGAATCACGAACGTAATCCCATCGGTGCACCGCGCGGCCTAGTTGGCACCGTTTTCGCTCAGCTGGCAGTAACGCCGGCCAGCACTTTTTATTGATCCCATGGGTCGGCGACAGTATTCGACTCATGACTTTACGATCGCTTCGGCACACGCTGGACCGAAGGTCCGCCCTAGCCGCATTTGCCGTACTGACAGTTGGCATCCTTGTCACAGCGGCGGCAGTTGCTTCGTACCCACGCGCAACGCAATCACCACCACCTACGGCAGGCACCTCCGCGTCGTCAAACGACGAGGGAATCCCCTCGCGCAGGGAGTTCTCTCCACTTCGTTACGCAGTAGTGCTTGTTCTGCTCGCCGGTGGTGCGGCGCTCGCTCTTCACCTGAAGGGTCACGCAAAGGGCCGCCATCATGCCAGCGCGATTCAGACGATCGCAAAAGAGAACGTCGGTAGCGGTCAACAGCTTCGCCTGGTCCAGGTCGACGGCGAGAGAATTCTCGTCGGGATCACCGCGCATCACATGACAGTGTTACACAAGAGTTGCGCGGTTGACGCCGAGACCAACTTCGAGGACGTCCTTTCTGCCGAAGAGCTCCGGAGGTCAGCATGATCGCAAGACTGCTGACGGTGGCCACCCTGGCGATGCTTGCGTTCTCCCTGTCGTCCGTACAGACTGCTATCGCACAGACGACGCCGGGCGCTTCACAAGCAGACACCACGGGCACGCAACCGGCACTGCAGGGAATCCCCGGACTTCCTGGCCTCAGCCTGTCGACCGAGGACAACGACTATTCGGTTCCGATCCAGCTGCTGCTGCTGCTGACGGTCCTGTCTCTAGCGCCGGCAATCGTAATCCTGACCACCAGCTTCACGCGACTGGTGGTCGTCCTGGGGATTCTTCGACAGGCGCTCGGCATGCAACAATCGCCGCCCGCTCAGGTGATGGTGGGTCTGGCCTTGTTCTTAACGATGTTCGTCATGTACCCGGTGTTCGACGACATCAATCGAACTGCCCTTCAGCCGTATATGGACGGCGAGATAAATCAGGCGACCGCAACCGAGAATGCAATCGAACCCCTTCGCAACTTCATGCTAGCGCAAACGCGCGACAAGGACCTCGCGCTGTTCATGGATCTCGCGCGCGTGCCATTCTTCAACTCGGCCAGCGAGGTGCCGCTCCACATTCTGATTCCAGCATTCGTGATTAGCGAACTCAGAATTGCGTTCCAGATCGGGTTCCTGGTCTTCCTTCCCTTCCTGGTTGTCGACCTGATTGTCGCGAGCGTGCTGATGAGTATGGGGATGATGATGCTCCCACCTGTGATGATCTCCCTTCCGGTCAAACTCCTGCTCTTTGTTTTGTCCGACGGATGGTATCTGCTCGTTGAATCACTAATGGCCGCATACGGCACCTGACATGAACACAGACGTCGCTCTCTACTGGGTACAGGAGGCACTGGCAACCGCCGCCATGCTAGGCGCACCCCTACTTGCCGCCGGGCTGATGGTCGGGCTGGTCGTGAGCCTCTTTCAAGCAGTCACCTCCATCCAAGAGATGACTCTCAGCTACATCCCCAAAATCGTAATTGTCGGTGCCGTGTTGCTGACGCTCTCTCCATGGCTGATCGAAACGCTTACCGACTTTACGACCCGCGCGTTTCAGTTCATTCCGAGTGTTGCCAAGTAGGTGCCGACGACCGTCCTCATATTCCTCGTGTTCGTGAGAATCGGGGCGATGTTCATCGCGGCCCCGTTCTTCGGGCATACGACGGTCCCCGTGAAGCTGCGCATTCTATTTGCCATTCTCTTGGCATTCTCGATCGCGAGTTTTGCCAGACCACCGCTGGATGTACCGGTGGATACGTCTCTCGGCTTGGCTGTGGCCGTCGCCATTGAGATCTCAACCGGCCTGATCATCGGTTTCATCGCTCAGTTTCTCTTCTGGACGGTTCAGTTCGCTGCCGAGATTCTGGGCTTCCAGATGGGCCTCTCCCTGGCTCAGGTTTACAACCCCATTGAGGGCCTCGCGTCGAACCCAATCGGCCGCTTTCTGAGCCTCGGATTGCTGCTCGTCTTCATATTCCTGGACGGACCGCAGCAGATGATCAGAGCGCTTGTGTACTCGTTCGAAGTTGTACCCCTCGCCGGCGGCAATGTAGCAGCGACGTCGGACATCCTGCTGCGTCTCGGTGGCGAACTATTCTCGACGGGCGTTACGCTCGCGTCGCCGTTCATCGCCTCCTTCCTGTTGATCGAGTTCACGCTGGGAATCTTCGCGCGCGTGGTTCCACAGGCCGACCTTTTCTCGCTTGGCCTCCCGCTGAAACTCCTTGCCGGCCTCGGTCTCACCTATCTGCTGTCTGAATCCCTTTTCGCGGCGTTCCCGAGTCTGATCGATCGGATCATCAACACAATCCTCTCTGCCATCCAGACGATGACCGTGTTGTAAAGCAATCTCATGTCAGACAAGCACGACAAACAATTTGACCCAACTCCACAGCGCATCAAGAAAGCGCGCGAGGAGGGCAACGTATTCCGGTCGGCCGAGATCAACTCCGTGATCATGCTCAGTCTCGGCATCCTCACGGTTGCCGTTGCCGGCCGCGCCTCGCTACAAGTCTTCATTGGCGAGTTTGCAGCCATCTTCAGCGTCGCCGGCTATGCAGACATAACAATGCAGAGCGCACCGCAGATCATGAGGGACAAGGTGTTCTCCCTGGGTCCCGTCATACTTCCTTTCATGCTCCTCATGATGGTCACCGGTGTAGCCCTGAATGCCGCGCAGTCGGGCGTGACGATAACAGCCAAGCCGCTGCAACCGAAGCTCGAGCGCGTAAGCCCATTGAAAGGGATCAAGCGCATCTTCTCTTCTCGCGGGCTCTTCAGTGCCGGCAAGTCAGTTCTAAAGATCCTCATCGTTGGACCGGTCGCCTACGCATTCATCAAGGGTCGCATTCCAGAGATCATCGAACTGCACACCCAACCCGCTCACGAGCTGCCGATCATATTGATGCGTTGGATCGCCATTCTGGGTGGCCAAATCCTATCGATACTCTTCGTCCTCTCTGCCGCCGACTTCGCCTTCGAGAAGTGGAAGTACACGGAGGATCTCAAGATGAGCTTCCAGGAGATCAAGGACGAAATGAAGGAGAACGAGGGTGACCCGCAGATGCGCGTGAGGCGACGGCAGCTCGCGCGGCAGATGATCAAGCCTCGTCTTGACCACGCGGTCATGAAGTCAGACGTCGTGATCACAAACCCGACGCACTACGCCGTTGCCCTTCGCTACGATCCAACGGAAGCGGCTGCTCCGCGCGTGATGGCCAAGGGTATGCGGAAGCGCGCACTACGAATAAAGGAACTCGCGTTCGAGCATGAGATCCCCGTTATCGAGAACAAGCTTCTGGCGCGAGCGCTCTACGCGTCGGTCGACGAAATGGACGAAATCCCTGAAGAGCTGTTTCCAGCAATCGCTGCTGTGCTGGCCGAGATCTACCGTGGTCGTGATCGAGGAGTAGCCTAGTGGACACGATGCAGACGCCAAAGCTGACTAGCGGCACCGAGCCCCGAACGTTTGTCAACACCGAGATCGTTATCGCAGTCTCGGTCGTGATGATCCTGCTCGTAATGGTAATCCCGTTGCCGACGTTCGTGCTCGATCTGCTGCTGACCCTGAACATCGCGTTCAGCCTGGCGATTCTGCTCACGGCGTTCTACGCAGTGCGCCCTCTCGAATTTGCCGTCTTCCCCGGCCTACTTCTCATAACGACTCTGTTCAGACTATCTCTGAACGTGGCGTCAACGCGTCTCATACTCAGTAACGCCGACGCGGGCTCTCTCATATCCGCGTTTGGCAATTTCGTCGTCTCCGGCAACTACGTCGTCGGGGCGATCATCTTTCTCGTCCTTGTGATCATCAACTTCGTCGTGATCACGAAAGGGTCCGGGCGCATCGCAGAAGTAGCCGCCCGATTTACGCTCGATGCGCTACCCGGCAAACAGATGGCGATTGACGGCGAACTGAACGCCGGCATGATCGACGAAAATGAAGCCCGCAAGCGACGGACAGAGGTCGGCCGCGAGGCGGATTTCTACGGGGCGATGGACGGCGCGTCGAAGTTTGTTCGCGGTGACGCAATCGCTGGCCTCATTATCACCGTCATCAATATTGTCGGCGGACTGATTATCGGCGTCGCACAGCTCGGCATGCCACTGTCCCAGGCCGGCGAGACATTCACGCTGTTGTCAATTGGGGACGGGCTCGTCTCGCAGATCCCTGCCCTCCTCATCTCAACGGCTGCCGGCATTATTGTCTCAAGGGCGAGCGGCGAGAACAACATCGCCACCGATGTTCGCGGGCAGTTATTCAGCAAGCCATACCCGCTCATGATCACCGGGGCTTTTCTACTCCTGCTGGGACTCGTACCTGGCCTTCCGATCGTACCGTTCTGGGTTCTTGGTATCGCCGCGTTTGCGATCGCTCGAGCACGAGTACAGACGATCGCCCGAGAGTCGGAGGCGACGCAGCTCGAAACCGAAGAAGGCGACAAGACCGAAGAAACCAAACCGGCTGAATTGGTGATGGTGGATCCGCTCGAACTGGAGATCGGATACGGCCTGATCCCGGTGGTCGATCCGAACCAGGGAGGCGACCTGCTCGAGAGAATTCGACTGCTGCGCCAACAGCTGGCGCTCGAACTCGGAGTTGTCGTACCGCCGATCAGAATTCGCGACAACGTCGCCATCGATTCAAATCGGTACATCGTAAAACTGCGGGGCAACCCTATTGCAAGCGGTGAGGTGTTGCCTGGCTACCACCTCGCGCTCATACCCGATGAGCTCGATTCGCTTCCTCCCGGTATCGAGACGGTGGACCCGACCTACGGATTACCCGCCATGTGGGTGAGCGAGCGAAGCCTGCCCGAAGCCGAGATCAGAGGCATGTCACTGGTTGAGGCACCCGCGGTAGTGACCACGCATTTGCTTGAAGTGCTTCGGAAACACACCCACGACCTGCTGGATCGCCAGGAAGTGAAGAAACTCCTGGAGCAAGTCCGCGAATCCGCGCCCGCACTCGTCGACGAACTCGAGCCCTCCCTCCTGCCGATCGGCGTTATTCAGAAAGTGCTGAAGCGTCTGTTGCAAGAGCGGATCCCGATCAGAGACCTGATCACGATCCTCGAGACCCTTGCCGACAACGCAGCGTCGACGAAGAATATCGACGTGTTGACGGAGTATGCCCGCGCCGCATTGGCACCAACGATTACAAGGCAGTTTCGATCTGACGACAGCAGGCTGTACGTCCTTGTGCTTGCGCCCGCTGTCGAGCAGATGCTGCTGGACAAGGCGCAGCGCGGTGAATTGCTACCGAGCACGCTGGGACTCGAACCGACAAGGTCGGAGAAGTTCATCGAGTCGGCCGCGACACTTTCCAAGACCGTACTTGCAGACCGGAAGAAGCCAGTCCTACTAACCTCTCCGGTAATCCGGCCGACGCTCTCGGCCTTTCTGGCGCCTTTAGTACCAGACCTCGCCGTTCTCTCGTACAACGATCTCGTTCCGGATGCCGAGGTCGACGTAATCGGGCAGCTCACGCTCGACAGTCCGGAGTCCATTCCTGAACCCGCCTAACAAACCGATGCATTTACGAACAGTGCGCGGCAACACCATACATGCCGCTATGGCCGAAGCAAGTCGGCTCTTCGGCAATGATGTTGTCTTGATGCAAACGAAAGCAGCCGAGGGCGATCGGCCCGCCGAAGTCATAGTTGCGCTCGAAGAGTCGTCGCCTCTCGCACAGACTACGACCCGAACAACGGTCAGCCGGCTCCACGAGCGTCAGAATGCAGCCGCGGCGAGCACTGACGACCTCGTCGTACTGGCGGGCAAGTCGTTGGGCTACAGCAAGTCCGCACCGGCGACTATCCGACACCGGGCGACTGCGGGCCACCACACAGCTGAAGACCCGCCGCAGGCCCCTTTGGCAGCCGAACCAATTGGCGCGCCGAGTCAAGCAGGAGTCAGCGCGCTTGCGGCGCTTTTCGACACGCTCCAATCGCTTGTACAACGTATGGCAGCCGTCGTCGGTCGCATGCGTACGTCGGCGCGCCGTCGATCGTTGCGCCGATCCACACGCGCTTCGGAAAGCCCCACAGCAGACCAACTCGAGCGACCTTCTCGGTACCTCGCCGCCATCGACAGGAGAATCGAGAACATAGAACGCTCCATGAGCGGGAGTCTCATCGGATACGACACCCGCTGGCGACAGCACCCGGCGTTCGGAGACATGACGGAGAACGGCATTTCTGTTGAGACAGCTGCTCGCGTCATCTCGACGCTTGCCGCACGAGGCGTCAGGACGGATGCCGACGAGGTCGCCATAAGGCGCGAGTTGGCGG
>JANQRN010000284.1 GCA_028284545.1 Rhodothermales bacterium
GGTATCCGGCAATTTTGGTTGTGCCGATATCGAACGCGATGCCAAGCACGGCGGCAGCCCCAGGCAACGTAGCGACGAGTGTGCCGTCCCGCACGACAAACTGCACGGACCAGTCGTTATCACGCATTGTCTCCGATGCCTGAACAAGGGCACGTCGGGGTATGTCCCGCACCTCCGCTCCGACCTCGGACAGCGAATCGCGTATGCGCTGACCGTCTGAGCGTAGATCTTCCAGCGACGGCCTGGGCACGTTCACCGAGACCGCCGAAACCGGCGGCTCGAGCGCGACGCGAACTTCGTCACCCTCCAACTGCAAACGCTGCGGTGCGGCAAGCGAGGTAACTGGAATCTCGACGGAGACGTCCGACAGGACCTCCGCCTGACACGCCAGTCGATACCCGTCGTCCAATTCAGACGCCGTCAGCTCGTCTCGCTCGTTGACGGTCGCCTGCGAAAGTGTTCCACTCACCAACTGTACGCGGCAAGACTCGCACACGCCGACTCCTCCGCACGTCGCGACGAGCTCGACCCCGGCTCGCTGGGTGGCCTCGAGCAGCGTTGCACCTGGCGCCACCTCGACCCGACGACCAACCGGCTCCAGGTTGACGGATATGCTTGTGAGCGTGTCGGATTTTGCGGCCATGCCGAGAAGATATTTGTCGTCCCAATCGGCCGATGCCGGGAATTACCTGACATCGCCTGACCGCACGTCATGTTATCATAGCCGAGAATCCATCGTCTTGCCCCTTTTGGCCATTCACCTGGACAAGTCGTTTTGATAGTGAAACCCAAACAACGCGTTCAGAGGGCACTGGCGCATGAGGCGCCAGACCGGGTACCAATCGACTACCTCGCCAACCCGGGCATCGACCTCCGCCTGAAGAAACACTTTGGGCTGGACCCCAACGATGACGAAGCGCTCCTCCAAGCCCTCGGAGTCGACTTCAGGGCACTGGTCGTTCCGTACGTGGGCCCGGTACTTCACGAGCCGATTCCCGAACGCCGGATCGACATGTGGGGTATCCGCACGCGCTACGTTGAACACGCCTCAGGAGGGTACTGGGATTACTGCGACTTCCCCCTGAAAGACGCCACACTGGAGCAGGTAGAGGCGTGGCCGATGCCTTCGCCCGACCACTTTGATTACGCTGCGATTGCAGACTTGTCGCAGCGACACGCCGACTACTTCGTCGTTATCGGCGATCCCGGCTATGCCGACATAATCAATACAAACGGTATGATCCGAACGATGGAGCAGACGCTCATCGACTTGATGACCGACGAACCCGCTGCTTTGCGATTGGTCGATCGTCGGCTGGCCATCCAGCTGGAGGTACTCGAACGTACGTTGGACGCCAGCGGCGGAGCGATTGATATGGTCTGGCTTGGCGAAGATCTGGGTACGCAGATCGGCCCCATGATTAGTCCGGCGCTATACCAGAAACACTTCCGCCCGCGCCACCAGAAGTTTGTTGACCTGGCACGCGGCTTTGATGTCCCGGTGATGATGCACTCGTGCGGTTCGAGCTCCTGGGCTTTCGATCAGTTCATCGAAATGGGCATCACGGTGATCGACACGCTCCAGCCCGAGGCCGCCAACATGGCACCTGCGCACCTCAAGGAGCAGTTCGGGAACGACCTTTCGTTTCACGGATGCATTTCGACGGCCGGTCCCGTTGTGTACGGCACCAGGCAGGAGACGATCGACTACGTCAACACGACGTTGGACATCATGACCCCGGGCGGCGGATACGCTTTCTCGCCGACCCACATGCTCCAGGACAACTCGCCGACGGAGAACGTACTGGCGATGTACGAGACCGCGCTGGCGTACTGACTATACGTTCAACTGCGCGCCCGCTGCAGGAGTGCAATCAGGGCCTCATAGTCCCTGATGCGCTCAGCGTAGTAGTCCTGCGAGTCGGCATCTTCGCTTTCCTGAAGTCGCGTAACGCTGCCGTCCCGCCGCTCCTCGAGAATGTCCCGGGCTGTTTGTCCCTGGTCGGTCTTGGCGCTGACGTCAACTCCGTGCTCCAGCAGCAGGCGTGCGCTGTCGACGAGTCCATACACTGCGGCGAGGTGCAGCGCGTTGTGCCCCAGGTTGTCCGTGGCGGATGGGTCAAGTCCGCGATCGAGTAACTCGGCGAGCAATGCCGGATCCTTCTTTAGCAGGACAGACCGACTAACCAGGTACTCTCCGTTGTGCGGCACCGACGGATCCGCTCCGGCCTCCAACAACATCGTGAGACAGCCGCCGTCGTCGAGCCG
>JANQRN010000305.1 GCA_028284545.1 Rhodothermales bacterium
CAGCATGCGTTCGGCGACGTGTTCGATGCCTCGGGCGTTCGCGCAAAGGCTCCACTCAGCGCCCGCTTCCACTACTCCGGCCACATCCTCGGCGCTGCCGGCGTTGAGCTGTTCTGCGACGATGGCCCTGATCAGCGTCGGGTTTTCTACTCATCGGATACCAACTTGCGGAATCAGACAATCATCCCGGGTGGGGATTATCCCGACGAGGTGGACGTTCTGATACTGGAGTCAACAATGGCTTCTGACGGATATGCAGAGTCGGTCACGCGCCGTTCCGAGGAAGATCGACTGGGTGAGGCAATTGCCGAGGTTCTGGAGCGCGACGGCAGCGTGCTCATACCCGTGTTTGCCCTTGGTCGCGCGCAGGAGATTATTGCGTTGATTGACCGTTTTAAACGGCGGGGCACGATCGACGACGATGTGCCGGTATATACGGCGGGTTCGATGCGCGCGGTCGCCGATCTGTACGACCAGACGAGGTATACAACGCCGCGACTCGACGAGGAGTTTGAGGTGTTTGGAGTCGAGCAAAAGAGGCTTCCACGCAGCATGTCCGCCAAGGTCGCCGCTATCGAGAATCAGGGGGTCTTCGTTGTGGCCAGCGGGATGATGTTCGAGCGCACGCTGTCAAACGCCCTCGCGCAAATGATGGTTGACGCGGAGAAACACGCCATTTTCTTTGTGGGATTTGCTCGCGATGACTCACCAGGCGGGCAGCTAATTGAGGCGGCCAGGAGGGAGGAGGAGTACGTCCTGCTTGATCGGCTGCGCGGCGAGCAACGACTGCGTTGCGACGTCGACAGATTTCGGCTCAGCGGGCACTCACATCGGCGCGACCTGCTCAAGCTTGTAGAGCAACTAAACCCCTCGCAGGTAGTGCTGGTCCACGGTGAGACGCGGAGCATAGAGTGGATGGCGGATAATATCCGTTTCTTTAACCCCGGTATCGAAGTACACCTGCCAGCTATCGGGCAGCCGACGCTGCTCTAACCCGACTATCGGCCCTGTCAAGAATGGCAGTCAGCTCAGATGTGATCAGGCGCCTCGATTTGTTTGAGGTGGCCTTGCGCGACCAGCTCAGTGGTGACGTTGGCGAGATCGTACAGCGCGACGATATCACGCGCGCGCTATTCAGCACGGACGCCAGTATGTACTCCAAACGGCCGCTGGCGGTCTGTTATCCGAAGACCGCGCGCGACGTCGCCCGTATCGTGGAGGTCGCCTCGACGTTGTCGCTGCCGATACTACCGCGCGGCGGCGCCTCGTCGCTCGCTGGTCAGACGGTTGGGGAGGCGGGAGTGCTTGACTTCACGCGCAACATGCAGCGCGTCATATCGATCGACTCGAAGGCCCGAACAGCCACAGTTGAACCGGGCGTTGTTCTGGAGAACCTTAACGTCGAACTGGCGCCGTATGGGCTGATGGTTGGACCCGATCCGGCAAGTGCCAATCGGGCGACTATAGGCGGAATGGTCGCAAACAACGCTACCGGAACCCATTCGATTGTCTACGGGAATATGGACCGCCATGTGGTTTCCGTCGACATGGTACTCGCCGACGGCAGTACCGCCACCTTCCGCGAGGAGTCGACCGATTCCTGGTCAGAGGCGTCGCAGCGTCCGGGCCTTGAGGGCGCCGTCTACAGCGGCGTGTCAAATCTGTTGAGCACGTACTCCGACACCATTCGTCGTGACACGCCCGGGCATTGGCGTCGCAACAGCGGCTATCGGCTTGAGTATCTCCTTGACTCCACATCGCGTAACCTGGCGCGCGTTGTTTGTGGAAGCGAGGGTACGCTCGGCGTAATCACGGAGGTCACCCTTCGGCTGGTTGAGCGCCCGGCGCACACTGCGCTTGGTGTTGTTCATTTCGCAACTCGTGACGAAGCGCTGCGGTCTGTCACGAAGATATTGGAGAGTGGGCCAACAGCCGTCGAGCTGCTGGATGGGATGGCGATTCACCGTTGCCGTTCCATGCCGTCGTTCGCGGCTCGAATGAGTTTTGTGGAGGGTGATCCGGGTGCGGTACTCATCACTGAGTACTCGGGTGACAGTCGAGAGGAGGTGGCTGACCGCGTGGCCTCTCTCGCGCAAGGCGCAGCGGACGCGCAAATTGGCTACGGCGTCGTACAGCGTCTCGAGCCTTCTGAGGTTGCCGACGTTTGGTCGGTGCGTAAAGAGGCGCTCGGGCTCATCATGAGTGTACGAGGAGACTACCAGCCGCTCGCGTTTGTGGAAGACGCTTCAGTCCCAGTTGAACACCTGGCGAGCTACATCAGTCAGCTCGACGAGTTCATTACGTCTACGGGTACTCCCGTCGTCTACTACGCGCACGCCTCGGCGGGCTGCCTGCACGTACGCCCGTTTATGAATACGAAGCTGGCTAGCGAGGTCCGCAAGATCAAGCAGATCAGTCGCAAATCTATGGAACTCGTGCGTGCGCTTGGCGGCGCGGTATCCAGTGAGCACGGCGACGGACTGGCCCGATCCTGGCTCAATCCGGAGCTCCTGGGGGCAGAGCTGTACGCGGCCAATCGCGAACTGAAGCGGTGCTTCGATCCCGACGGCCTCCTGAATCCCGGAAAGGTCGTCGACGCTCCCGCAATCGACGCCGACCTCAGGTACGGAGCGAATTATCGCTCCCGCCAGCTGGAGACGGTCATGGACTTTTCGGCCGACGGTGGGTTTGCGGGTGCCGTCGAGCAGTGTTCGGGAGTTGGTGCCTGCCGAAAAACGGTGACGGGTGCGATGTGTCCAAGTTACATGGCAACCAACGCCGAACAAGACACGACGCGGGCCAGGGCAAACGCGCTACGGGCCGCGCTGTCGGGAGATCTTCCGGATGACTACCTCTTCAGTCCACAAATGGCTGAGGTCCTCGCGCTCTGCGTGCAGTGCAAGGCGTGTAAGGTCGAGTGCCCTACGGGCGTCGATATGGCCGCGATCAAGAGCGAGTGGCTATACCACGCCAAAGTCCGTCAGGGGCGGTCTCTCAGGGATCGGTTGTTCGCGGCTATCCCTGACGTCAGTCGGTTTCTGAGTGGGCCGCTCGCCCCGCTCGTCAATGCGATCAACAGGAACTACGTCGTGCGGGCATTGATGGCTACTGCACTTGGGATTGACCGGTCGCGGACGCTTCCTCACTTCTCGAGGAATCCGTTCCTGGCGAACAAACCCACGGAGGACACTGCCCAGGGGTCCCAAGCGCCCGTCGCCCTGTTTGTTGATACGTTCAACAACCACAATCATCCCGAGATTGCCATCGCCGCCCACAAGGTCCTGCGCACGGCCGGTTTCTCGGTTCGCTTTCCCGGCGACTCCGTGTGCTGTGGTCGCACGCGTATCTCCAAGGGGGACCTGACAGGCGCGCGAGCAACGCTGGATCGCGCGCTCGAGGTGCTTTATCCGTTGGCGGCAGCGGGAGTTCCGATCGTCGGACTCGAGCCCGGGTGCCTGCACACTTTCGGGGATGAGGCTCGTCGATTGTTACCTGGCGATCAGCGGGTGGCCGTTGTTGCCGCGGCCGTTGTCTCGTTCGAGCAGTTCGTGGCTGAGGATTCACTCGGACTCTTTCAGGCGGTCCAGTTTGCCCCGTTTAACGGTCAAGTTGTTTTGCACGGCCACTGCCATCAGAAGGCACTTGAGGGAACCGGCTTTGCGCGCCGGGCGCTTGAGCGTGTTGCACGGGATGTCACAGTCCTCGACACGTCATGTTGCGGCATGGCCGGGTCTTTCGGATACGAAAAAGAGCACGCATCGGTGTCGCGCCAGATGGCCGAGCGGCGGCTAGCACCTGCCGTGCGCGCGCTTCCCGCTGACGGCGTCGTCGTCGCCGCCGGCAGTTCGTGTCGCAGCCAGATTCGTGACGTCGCTGAGCGTCGAGCTCTGCACACCGCAGAAGTTCTTGCAGCCGCACTGGCCTGAAGCCAGAAAAAAAAGGGGAACGGCGTCTCCACCGTTCCCCTTCTGCCGAAGTGATCGACGTGCTACTTGACGAGCATCATCGTTCGTGCTGTTGACGTGTCGCCACTGCGTACTCGATAGAAGTAAACACCACTGGCGACTGGCTTCCCGGCGTCATCGCGGCCGTCCCAAGCCGCTGTGTACGATCCGGGCACTAGCGATGCGTCAACAAGCGTACGTACGTGTCTGCCCGTGAGATCGAAGACGGACAGGGTTGTACGCGCGCCGGCAGCGCCTTCCGACAAGTCGAAGGCGATTGTCGTGCTGGTTGCAAACGGGTTCGGGTAGTTCGGTCGTAACTCAACGGAACGCGGCAGCGTGTCGACTCCCGGTCCATCGGTGCCCACGACCTGGCCCGACAGGATTTTGACCTTCGTTATTGTGAACGTGGCTTCGTCCACGCGGCTTCCGCGTACCTCGACGTACATGCCATCAGCAAGCGCGGCTGCATCAAGCGCCACGTTGTCGTCTGTGACGACAAGCGCGTCTGGAGCCAGCGTGTACTGTGCGCCGAGAACGGCGATTGATCCTGATCCGGTAAGGGTAAGGTCGCCCGAAGAGACTGTCACGTCGAGTAGCTGAATCGTCTTGGCCAGTCGTGTTCCGTCGGGCTGCCCCTCTGCGTTCACGAGTACGGTCTGGCCAATCTTCATGTCACTCAGCGCGACCTCGTTTCGGTTCAGGTCGAAGATCTTTGTGTTGGCGTCCACGAAGAAGTGGATCCCTATCACTTCGATCGTCGTCTGTCCGATCGATTCGATCGGCCCAAGGACCTTGATGCCACGAACCTCTCGAGCCAACTGCTGGATGTGGAGTGCCACGAGTGTGCCGCCAGCAAGTAGTTCGCCGCGGAGTGCGACCGGTTTGCCAATTTCGAGGTCTGTGACGCGAATACGATTACCGTTTTCGTCACGCGCGACGGTATTCGGTAACACGTAGAAGGTCTGACCGAGCACAACGACGGCAGAGTCTTCAATTGCTTCAAGTACGCCGGCAACACCGACCTCGTCCTCGAGGCGCGGAAGCAGCCTGATCTTCGTTGCAACGACTCCACTCGGCGTTTCGACGACGTGCATGGCAGCCAGGGCGCCGACCATGAGATCGTTTGCCGTGATCGGGTCGCCGTTGCGATCCAGGATTTCAGTGTCGGCCGTAATCGCGGCCTCTACCGAGGCGATCTTGATCTTCTCATTTGAGACCTCACGGATCCTCCCAACGACACGCTTCTCTCTGTCGGGGAGGACGCGGATACGCTCCGCGACCAGCACGCGGTCCGTGACATTTGTGGCCAGCACGAATGCGACGGCGGAGACACGAACGCGCATGCCAACTTCGAGGTCATCGTATCGGATTTTCTCGCCGTTGACGTCGAGAATCTCCGTGCGATCAACCACCCGAATCACGGCGTTGTTGACGACAATCAGGTCACCATCAATTTCGTGAATGAAACCCGTTATCGTGCGTACTTCGATAGATGGGCGGTGAACAACGATGCGCAGCGCGACGAGCTGGTTCGTAACATCAGTCGCGGTACCGAACACGGTGACCTTGAAGCCCTCGCGGAGGTCCGAGAACCGGAGCTGTACGCCCGTCGATGTTACGATTTCGGTGTCCTCGACTACCCGGAAAGGGATACCGGCGACAACCAGTGCCCGTTCGCCGAGTTCTTCGATTTCACCTTCAACGACGAAGCGGCTGTCTTCCTTTACGATGATCTTGCGAGCAAGCAGGCCAAAATCATTCGGGCCGACCTCAGCAACGACGTTGACGAACATTCCGACGATGAGGCTGGAAAACGGGAACGGCTCCCCACTTTCGGTTGCTATCAGCGTCTGGTCGTCGACAATGAGTGTTCTCCCGAGAACAACGAGTGTGCGTTCGCCAATTTCCGAAATGAATCCCGAGAAGCGCACCTCGTCGTCGTGGCTATCCTCGCGCTTCACGACAGCAGCCAGGATGTCACCGTTGTCCAGCTCGTAACCCTTGACGGCAACGACGTCGTTGACCGCAAGTTGAGCAAAGCGGATCGGCTGACCGTATTCGTCAAAGATCACGGTGGAGGAGTCGACGACGACTTTTCTCTCGAGCACTACAAAGAAGCTGTCTCCCAGCTCTCTGATCCGGCCGCGAAGCTCAACCGCATGATCGTCTTCGCCGCGACGGATAATCTTCTTTGCTACGAGTTCACCGGTGAACGAGACGGTGAAGTGGATAACGACCTCATCACCAATCCGGAGGTCGGAGAACCTGATCTCCGCGCCAGACTCGTCGAACACCTCTGTATTCGGATTCACGAAGAAGGTCCGTTCCGAGACTACAAGTGATTGTTCACCAAGCTCCGTGATCGTCCCATCGACCCGGATCTCCGGTGGGTTAGTGCCGTCGTCATCGCCAATCACAAACCGTGCGTCCCCCTCGAATGCCGCACCTTTGCTGTCTGCAACCACCGCACGCAGATACCAGACACCAGGGCCCAACGAGTCGAGAGTGGCCGTGTACGTCCCGTCGAGATTGTTCTCCAGGCTGAGTCGCAGGCTCACAATTGAGCCGCCGTCGGCGTTTGCCTGCGCGACGCGCAGTTCGTTGGTTTCGAGATCGGACGCATCGACATCCGGGGCGGTCACGCGTACATGGACGACCTCACCGATCTCGAACTCGCGATCAACAGTTGAGAAATCGTCGTTCTTCGATAGCGTGAGGCCCGCGTCCTGTGCTGCGGCGGTGACTGGCGTCAGAAGCAGTAGCGCCGCAATCAGCAGGAGGAAGTTCTGGTAGCTAAACGTTTTCATGACTCAGGGATTGGTGGAACGCAATTCAAGCGGGAAGCTATTCCCGTCTAGCAATCGTGGTGCCGCTTCTCAAATGGAGACGATTATGGTCGTCAGGCACCAGAAAACGACCTGCTGTGCGTCCGGCGTCGACCGGCTGGAACCGCCCCGTGCGCACTCCACTGGTGGTTGTGCAAACCCTGCGCGCCTTAGAAGTTCAGTCTCGCCGTAAATGAGGCACCGCCGTACTGTGGCACCACCGTCACCTGTACGGGAGCGATGATCCGCTTGCCCGGCGTAGCAAGCGCGTCCACGTACGAAGCCAGCCAGACGATCGCGGCCGAGAGGGCAAGCGTATTCCTTGCCTTGTGGGCGCGATTGAACGAGTCATAGCGGTCTGAGACTAGGGCTGGATCCGTTTCATCAACGTATCGCTGCCTGGCGCGTCGCCGAACGCCATGGGCAACCGCCGTAGCGCCGGCAGTTGCAAACCAGGCGCCGCCCGCAACAGCCGCTTTACCACGTTGTCCTTTGTGGAGCTGCCCCCATCCCGGAAGTACCATCGAGCGCAGCGCTGCCGCCGGTCGCTGATCGGCGATCGTTACGTAGCGCGTTTCTACGGCAATGGGTTGTGACACCAGCGAAGAGCGCACTTGATCGAAGTAGTCAATGATCTTCGGGCTGACCGAACTTGGGTCAGGGCGGATACCTGGTCGTAGTTGGAGTGCTGAGGTGAACTGCAGTCGGGCGGCGGCCTCGACTCCTTCTGAAAACTCAATAATGCCAAGCAGCATGTGGGCGTTTGCGAGTTCGCTCGTTGTTGCGCGCGCGGGTTCGGCGATGAAGGCCGAGAGCGCGCGGCGAGCCACCGGATAGTCGAGCTCCTCAAACGCCGTCACGGCTTGCTCAAGGAGGGTGCTCGATTGTGCGCGCGTAGCGGTCGGTACGAGCAGTGCAGCGCAGACAGTGAGCAGTATGACGTACGTCCGGCTCATCTTCCTGCGAGCTCGTACAGATTGTATCTCAAATTGTATACGGAATCAGCTGACAGCTCAAGCGTGGTTGACCAGTCACCGAGGTCCGGGTGCCGGAGTGTCAGCCGTGTTTCACCTGGCGGTACGATTAGCGGCGATTGCATGGGTATTGTATCGCGTACCGTCCCGTCAACGATAACGACCGCCCAGGGAGAAACGGACAGGTGCAGTCGGGCAACTGAAGCCCACATCGACACGGCGAGGCGAAGACTGTCGCCCACTGTCAAGACTACATCCTCCACCAGGTCTGGAAACTCCGGGTGCGTGAACCGCACCGAGTAGCGCCCGGGGGGCATCGTCAGGGCACGCGCAATCGGCGTTGTGCCAATCACCTCGTCGTTGATACTCACGCGAGCCCACGGCGCTGCTGAAATGCTGAGCGTACCAACGTCAGTCTCCTGCGTTGCAGGTGACGCCGCTGAGGAGTCGGGTGGCAAGTCCGGCTGGGTTGTGGGGACTATTTCGTTTGTGCCGCTGTCCCCAGTTTCTGCGGCCGGCGTTGGTTCGCTCGGTACCACGGCTTCCCGGCCAGACCGTGCGGGCGCAACGAACGCCGCTTGTTGACGAGGTGACAGCGGCACGGAGTCCGCCGAATCGCGTAACGTACTCGATGAAGTTGTCAGCGTGCTGTCGGGCACAAGCTGAATTCCGGCGCTTTCGCTGTTGCGCTGAACGAACTTGAATACCGTGGCAATACCAACCGCAACAAAGAGCGTTGCTGCAAAACCAAAGGACGCCAGTCGCCACGCGGCGCGGGACGATGAACCTTCGCTTGACGCGGTGACCGGTTCGCGCAGAAGTCGCCTGGGTAGGGTGCGCGATTCGCCAGCCAGCCATTGCGCAAGGGACACGCGCGTCGGCTCGGGTCGATAATTCCCGAGTGCCGTGTCGAGAATCGACAACGCCTCAGTTGCCGAGGCAGGTCTCGCGGATGTGTCCACCTCCGCAAGTCTCCCGATTGCTCGACGGATCTCTTCGTCAACCAGTTCGAGACGGTTGGCGTCGAGGTTCGACACATCGTGTCGATGTCGACCCGGGGCCGCGGTGGAGTTGTCGGAGCGCGAACCGGTTGCGGCCTGTAGCAGCGTGATTCCTACGGAGAACAGATCGGATTGCTCGGTGGGGTCCTGACCGGCGAGTACCTCTGGCGCGAGGAACCCCGCGGTGCCGGCGACGCCGCCGGACGGCGTGAGCGCTGGGTCGGCAAACCCAAAATCTACGAGCTTGACCGTTCCGTCCTGCCTGACAACGATGTTTGCCGGCTTGAAATCCCGATGGATGATTCCGGCCCGGTGAACGGCCTCGAGCCCGGCAAGCGCATCGCGCACAATCAGAAGCCCGAATACCGCGGGCACTGTGCGTTCGCTCATCAGTTCGTCGAGGCTGGCGCCCTCCACAAACTCGGTCACGATAAAGAGTCCAGCCTCGCACTTACCGTGATCCAGAATGGCAACGACGTTTTCGTTCTCGACCGACTGAAGCGCTGCCGCCTCCGCTGCAAACCGGCGCGCGAGGGTTTCATCGCTGATCCACTCGCGTCGCAGAAGTTTCACGGCGACGACGCGATCGGTCTCGGGGTCGAGCGCTTTGTATACGCTTGTCGTTATCCCGCGGGAGACCTCCGCAAAGGGCTTGAGGCCCGCTATTCGTCGCGGGATTCCCATTCTTTTAGTCGGTAGTGGAGCCAGCGGCGTGAAACGCCCAGCGCTTCGGCCGTCGCCGTGACGTTGCCCTCGTACGACTCCATCGTCTGAAGAACATAGCGGCGCTCCATCTCCTTGAGCGGAAGGCCCGTCTCTGCGGGGAGGACCGAATCGTCAGTTGGTAGCCGCAGGTCGTCAGCATGGATGCTGTCACCGCGAGCGAGTACCACGGCTCTTTCGATAGTGTTCTCCAACTCTCTAACGTTCCCCGGCCACGAGTAGGACCGGAGGGCTTCGAGAGCGTCGGGGGTAAATCCGTTGACATAATCGCGTGAGCCAACCGCATACTTGTCCAGAAAGTGATTGGCGAGAAGCGGTATGTCTGGTCGGCGCTGCCGAAGCGGCGGCAGCTCGATCTCGATCGTGTTGAGCCGGTAGTACAGGTCGTCACGGAACTCCTTCTCGCCGACAAGCTCCTTCAGCGGTCTGTTCGTCGCAGATATCACGCGCACGTCAACGCGCCGGGTCGACTCGTCGCCAACTCGCTTGATCTCGCCCTCTTGCAGCACCCGCAACAGACTGGTTTGCATACGCGGACTCAGTTCGCTCACCTCGTCGAGGAAGATCGTGCCGCGGTGTGCGGCCTCGAAGAGTCCCTTCTTGTCGGACGTTGCTCCTGTGAAGGCGCCCTTCCTGTGCCCGAACAATTCGCTTTCGAGAAGCGATTCCGGCAATGATCCGCAGAAGACCGCGACGAACGGATGGTCTTTGCGTTCGCCGTTATAGTGGATGGCTCGTGCAACGAGTTCCTTTCCCGTGCCGCTCTCTCCTGACAGCATGACCGTCGCGCTGGTATCAAGGACCCGAGTCATCGTCTCGAAGACGTCTCTGATCGCGGCGCTCTGGCCGATGATGCCCTCGAATCCGTGCATCCGCTGGACTTCTGAGCGAAGCCGACGGTTTTCGTCACGGAGTGATTGGTATAACTCGGCGTTTTCTAACGCCACCGCAGCCTGGTTCGCCACTGCCGAAAGGAAGGGCAGATGGGTTGGCGTGAACCGTCCGCGACGGGTCACCGAGTCGAGGTATATCGCCCCAATCTGCTGCTTCTTCCTCCGAAGCGGCACGCATGCGATCGATTGGATCTTCTCCACGACAATGCTCTCTGACGAGCCATAGCGATTGTCAGACTCGGTCTCGAATACGAGAACGGGTTGGCCGGAGTCCAGGACCTCCCTGACAACGCTCGTCGAGATGCGCACGATCTCGCCGAGCTGTTCGGGCGAGATATTGTATTGTGATCGTACCTCGAAAAGTTCGTCGTCAGCCGGGCGGTGGAGCAGTACAAATCCGCGTTCCGCGTCGAGCGTTTCGACCGCGACCTTCAGGACGCGGGCGAGCACCTCCGTCGGGTCAAGGAGCGTGTTTATCGTCAGCGCGATCTCGGAAAGCGCCTCAAATGGGTTGTAGTCCTGGGATTCCATTACGGAACAATGAAGCCTGCTTCTTTTGATCGACTGCGATTACCGTACTCATCGACTACCGAGACGGTCCAGTAGTACTGACCCATCGCAAGTGTAGCGGTGACCTGCGACGTCAGCTGGCTGCTGGGCAAACCATTCTCGGAATAGACAATTGTGTCCACGTCGTCGTCAACCCTGTACACGTCCACCTGATACGTATGCGTAAACGGAATCGACGAGCTATTCCAGGTCAGCAGCGGCATGCCACCAGGTACCTCCTGCGAGCCGGACGGACTTGCCGTTGTGGGGACCTCGTCGATGATCCGGGACAGCCAGGCAGGCGACTCCACTGAAGGTGTCCCCGGCTGGTCAACGGCGGATACGACGATGTCTCGCCCGAGCAGGCTGTGCAGCGGGGCACCGGCGAGGTCCTCTTCGGTTAGCCGGATGCCAAACTCACCTGGTGCAGTTGTCGGCTGCAGAACTGTCTCGAACGAAATATGCGGTATCGATAGCGCCACAGACGCGATGTCCGCAAGGCCGTCGTCGTCATCCACCACCGCGACCACATCAAGCGCGTACAGGTCGTCCTGCGGCCACCAGCGACTGACGTGCAGCGTCGTCAAGGAAAGGTCCTCCAGCGTTGGGACGGCATTCATCGATATCGTAGTGCGCGAAATCTGCGCCAGTTCCACGCTCACCGTATCGACAGCTCCCGCCAACTCTGGTCCCGAAAGGGTTGCAGTGTAAGTCCCTGGTGGAATCCCGGGTATTGTGATGCTGCCGTCGGCTCCGGATACGCCACTGTAGCCACCAGGGCTCAACGACGCTGCGACGCCTGGCAGCGGATTGAAAGAACGGTCCTGGACGACAAGCTCGACGGTACCCGCGTTTTCAAATTCCGGCGAAAGCGGATCGAGAGGATTGAGGTGGTCCGCGTCGTTCCAGCACCCGGCGCTGGCCGCGACGATGATCGCGACTGCTACTGCTCGGGAGGCCGGATTTCCGGACACGACCATATTCTCTGCCGGTTATTCGCTGTTGGACAACGACACCAACCCGGTATCGGTCAATTCTGACCACATCTGTTGCGCAACCTGAAGGTCGACGTCCAGCGACCGTACGACGGGGTAATACGCGGAGCTACCAAAGAGATTCTGCGCAATTCGCGCTTTGAGCATCGTTTTGAGCAGCGGCTCGACCGCGCGACGCGATGCCGAGGTCGCTTCAGGTGCGCCGGCCCCCGAGAGCAGACCCTGGTCGGCGACAAACGTCCAGAAATCGCGAACGAGCTTCTGGTTGACTTCAAAAGACTGGACGAAGTCAGCGCGGTCGGGCCACCGCTCGCGCCACGTGTCTTGCTCGCGATCAAACAGGTCACGTACGAACCTGATGTCAGCGATTTGCGCGTTGAGCCCGCGGAACAGCGGATGCCTCAACAACGACGTGGAATCAGGTTCGACAAAGTGATCGGGGAATACGCCGCCCCCACCGGCAACGACCCGGCCGGACCTCGTTTCAAAGCGTAGCGAGTCGGGAAGTCGTTCCCCATCCAATACCCACGTGTCATCGAACTTCCGATCCAGGTAGTTGCTGAGATCGTGGCCGTCATACGGCGTCTGAATCAGCCTTCCGGAGGGCGTATAGTATCGCGAGACAGTGAGGTGCATGTAGCTTCCGTCGTTCAACGGAAACTGCTGCTGCACGAGTGCCTTCCCGAAGGTGCGTTCGCCGATCAGGAGTCCGCGATCGTTATCCTGTATCGCGCCCGCGAGAATCTCGCTCGCGGAGGCGCTGTTTTCATTTATGAGGACGATGACGGGAGTGTTCTCGAGGCGGCCCCCGCTCGTGGCCCGTTCCGTTCGTTTCACGTTTCTGTCTTCACTCCGCGTCGAGACGATGTCGAAACCAGCTGGAAGGAACTCGTCCGCTATTCGCACGGACGGCTCCATGACGCCGCCCGGGTTATTTCGGACATCAACGATGACTCGTTGCATGCCGCGTTCCCTCAGCTCGGCCACCTTGTCCATGAACTCCCGATGTGTGGTTGTGGCGAAGCGGCTGATCTTGATAACGCCGGTAGCCTCGTCCAACATGTACGCCGTGTCCACGGAGTAGAGGGGAATGCGATCGCGTGTAATGGTTATGGCTACGGGATCGCTAACGCCGCGCCGCTTGACCATGATGTCAACATCGGTCTTGATGCGGCCCTTCAGTCTACGTTGGACCGTGCGTGACGAGTCGCCAACCGATGAAGATCCGTTGACCGCGACGATACGGTCTCCCGGTTGTACGCCCGCCTTCTCACTCGGGCCGTCGGGCACGGTTGAACTCACGCGGGGCGTGTCAGCAACCACTTCGTACCAGATACCCACGCCGCCGAACTCACCGCGAAATCCGTCCTGTACGCCCTGGATCTCCTCCTTCGGAATGTAGGCGGAATGGGGGTCAAGCCCTTCAAGCATTCCGTATATCGCCGACTCGGACAAGCGTTCGACATCGACGTCGTCAACGTACCGGCTCTCGATTAGTCGATAAGCCTCTTCGACGCGCCGCAGACTGGACGTATCAGCGACGTCGAGATAGCGCTCCCAGATGGTGGCACCAAGCAACACGCCGATGAGGAAGACGAACGCAGCGGGAAGGAGATACCGGGGCTTCATGCAGTGACTGAAATTGGGATTGCGAGAGGAGGCCGACGGGATGATTGAAGGTAGCACCTGGCCAGATCGACGCAAAAAAGAGTTATCGGCAGTTGTAACAATATTGTGAGGGTGCTCGTTTCTTCACGGGATCGGAAAGGGGCAAATTGCCCCATCTTCCACCCGGATAGGACTCCCAGACACAGGGATACGAACCCCAAACGAAACTGTGCCCGAGACCACACTCGGTTCGGCGAAGACGAATACGCCCCTCAGGGAGTGGTTCGACAGCAGTATGCGGCTGTACCGTGACCGCGTGTTTGGGTTTGCGGTCCAGTTTCTGGGGAATCGTGCAGATGCAGAAGACGTGACGCAGGACGTATTCATCCGACTATGGAAGAACCGCGAGGTCGTTGACCAGTCGCTTGTGCAGCCGTGGTTGTTTCGGGTCGCACGAAACGCATGTGTTGATCTGTACCGGCGCCGACGATTGCAGCCCACAGCGGTTTCAGAGGAAGATGTTTCGGTGGCCACCGCGGCCTCCGATGGTCCGGGACCGGACGAATGGACTGATCAACGGATTTTCGAGCAGCATCTCGGTCTCGCATTGCGCCAGCTACCCGATCTGCAACGGTCGATTGTCATACTACGCGAAATCCAGGGTCTCAAGTACGACGAGATCTGCGAGACGCTCGAGCTGCCAATGTCCACAGTCAAAGTGTACTTGCATCGCGGCCGCCGCGCACTGCGACGACAGTTATCTGATGTATACCATGCCGAGTTTGCCTGATAATAGTACCGATTGGTTCGACGAACGTATCGAGCTGTATATCGATGCGGAGCTCCCTGAAGAAGAGCGACTCGTGTTTGTCGAGCGGATGCAGAGTGACAGCCGCCTCCGGCAGGAAGTGGCTTTTGCCGAACAAGTGAGCCTGGCGCTTGCCGCGACGCGGCAACCGGAGTGTCCCCCGATGCTCGTGCGTCGCATCGAGGGTATCCCGAACCTGGCTGCCGCTGCTGACCGCGAGCGCAGTCGGGTGCTAAGACCGGTTCGTGTCCCGCGCTTCATGCGGACTGCCGTCGGCATCGCGGCCGTGGCCATCATGGGACTCGTGCTGCTTCGGGTGCCGTTTGCGGAACTCTATAACGGCTCCCTGGGCAGCGAAGTAGACCCCGGTGCGTACTCGCAGGCTGAGGTCGATGCTGCCCTTCTGGAAACGAAACTGGCGCTTGCCCTCGTAGGAGACGCAAGCCGGTACGCGGGCACAACTGTCCGCGACAAAGTCATCCGACACAGTGTGGTGAGGCCTGTCAACAGGGGACTCAGCAGTGTTGGCTACAGCAGTGAGGAAGACCAATGACTTCAAGAGAGAAGACCGGAATCATGAAGAATCTCGCACCCCTGTTAGCATTGCTACTGACGGTTGGCCTTCTGCCGCGCTCCGCAAACGCGCAGGAGCAGCGTGGATATATAGATCTTTCGCAGGTCGAAGCCTGGTTCGACGACGAGCCGGCGATAGAGGTCAACATTCGAGGGGCCCTGCTCAATCTCGTGGCTGAGGCCTCCAAGTACGAAGACCCCGATCTGGCAGATATGCTTCGGCAACTCAAGGTCATCCAGGTGCGCGGCTTCGACCTGAGTCGTGCCGACGACACGCTGCTGAGTCAGTCAACTGAATTGGGTCGGCAACTGGAAGCTGACGGTTGGGAAACCGTCGTACGCGTTCGCGACGATGGCGAACACGTTCAGATGTACCTGCTGGCCACTGGCGAGTCTATCGATGGTATGGTTGTCCTTGCCACAGATGAGTTTGAGGATGAGGCCATCTTCGTCAACATCGTTGGTGAGATTCGGCCTGACCAGATCGGTCGCATCGGTCGGAAGTTCAACCTTGGCGTCCTGGAGTCCAACTGACATGATTCGTTTTCGGTTGCCTGCACTTTCGCTGATCCTGATCGGTCTGCTCTGCAGCGGCTGCATCTACTCTCGGGAGATTCAGCACACGCGCAAAGAGATCGCGCGTGCGAACCCCGACATCCACATCGATCAGCAGATATCGGCAAACCTCGGGCCCTTTTCCTTGCGCCTCGCCGGCTGGATCACGTCCCTTGTTGACGACGAGGACGCGCTTCGGGCGTCGCGCTACCTGCGCGACATCAGACGCGTAAAGGTCGGTGTCTTCGACGTACGCGGCGGCGACGGAGGGCTGAATGGCGTCACGGAGATGCGTCGCTTCCAGCGCCGGGGCTGGGAGCTTGCGGCCAAGGTCCGCGACGACGACGAAAGTGTCTGGCTATACTACCGCGAACGTGATGGCAGTGTGCGCGACCTGTACGCCATCGTTTACAGTGAAGACGAACTCGTGATCGCGAGGCTCTCGGGTCGGCTGACGCACCTGATGGAGGCCGCAATGCGCGACTACGCTGAGTCAGGGGGTTTGGACCTGCTGTCAGACTGGGAGTAGCTACTCGTAGCGCAGTGCCTCGATCGGGTTTAACGCAGCGGCCTTGCGGGCCGGGTAGAACCCGAAGAAGATCCCGACCGCAGCAGAGAACACGAGCGCGACGGCAACCGTGCCCGGGGATATCGCCGTCGACCACCCCGTCGCGTTCGACAGGATCCGGGTACTTGCGTAGCCGATAAGCACTCCGATCGCACCTCCCAGCACAGACATCACGATTGCTTCGACCAGAAACTGTGTGAGGACGTCGCCGCCACGGGCACCAATCGCCATTCGGATACCGATCTCCCGCGTCCGCTCGGTAACCGAGACGAGCATGATGTTCATGATGCCGATGCCCCCGACGAGGAGCGAGATCGACGCGATTGCGGCGAGCAGAAGCGACATCACCTCAGTCGTGCCCTGCGCTGCGTCAGCGAGGTCGTTCTGATTTCGAATCGTGAAGTCGTCCTCATCGTACGAAGCCAGCCCGTGCGACTCGCGCATGATCAAACGCATCTCCTCCTGCGCGGCCGGGATGTCAGATGGAGAGAACGTACTGGCCAGAATCTGCGGGATGAAGTTCCACCCGCTTAGTCGTGTTCTGACGGTCGTGTACGGCGCAATCACTACATCATCCTGGTCGGTTCCAGACGCCGTCTGACCTTTCTCCTCCATGACGCCAATAATCTGGAAGGGCACATCTCGCAGACGTACCTGCTGTCCCACAGCGTCCTCGCCGGGGAAGAGTTCTTTCGCAACGGTCGCGCCGATCACGGCTACTTTCCGCATCTGCCTGATGTCAGCCTCATTGAAGAACACGCCTGACGAGGTTCCCCAGTCCCTGATCACGGGATAGTCGCCGGAGACACCATTGATCGTTGTACGCCAGTTTCCCTGCCCGCCAACCGCCTGGGTGCGCGTGATCACGATCGGTGAGACTCCCGCGATTGTAACTGCCTCGCGCTTGAGCTTTTCCCAGTCCTCAATCTGCAGTCGGTTGAAGCTGCCCGCGCCGCGGCTCACGCCGCCCGAGCTACTCGACCCGGGGGTTATGACGATGAGGTTTGTGCCGAGCCCGCTGATCTGCGACTGAATCTGCTGCCGTGCGCCAAGCCCGATAGCGACCATCACCAGGACGGCCCCAACACCAATGATGATGCCCAGCATCGTGAGGAGGCTGCGCATCTTGTTCTTTCGGATGCTCTTGACGGCGAGCCTGACTAACGTTAGAGGATTCATGCGAGTACGGTTTCGGCCTTCGATAGGCGGGCATAGTCAGCTTTCGCGTCGTGTCGATCCGGCACCGGTTCATCGCGGATGACCTTGCCATCGCGAAGTTCGACGATGCGCTTACAATAGTAGGCGACTTCGTTCTCGTGCGTAACGATAAGGACAGTCATGCCTGCGTCATTCAGTTCCTGAAAGAGCGCCATAACGTCGACCGTGGTCTGACTGTCGAGGTTGCCGGTCGGCTCATCAGCAAGGAGGATAGCTGGATCGGTGACCAGCGCGCGGGCGATGGCGACGCGTTGCTGTTGGCCACCCGAAAGCTCGTTCGGTTCGTGGTCGAGTCGATCGCCGAGGCCGACGCGTTCTAGCGCTTCCGTTGCGCGTTTCCGTGTCTTCGTCTTCGTGCCCGTGCGATCGTAGAGTAGCGGGAGCTCGACGTTGTCGATGGCTGTTGTGCGCGAGAGCAGGTTGAAGCCCTGAAACACGAAGCCAATCTTCTGATTCCGGATGTCCGCAAGCTCGCGCTTGTTCATCTTGTTCACGTGAAGGCCATCCAGCATGTATTCGCCATCAGAGGGGTAGTCGAGGCAGCCAATGATGTTCATCAGCGTGGACTTCCCGGAACCGGAGGCGCCCATAATGGCGATCATCTCGCCGCGCTCAACCTGAAGGTCAACGCCAGCGAGTGCGTGAACCTCGGTCTGGCCCATGCGGTATGTCTTGCGCAAACCAGTCGTGCGCATGACTAGCTTGGGATCGGTATTCGTCATCGGGCGTGCGGGTTAAAAGGCGCCGAATCGGCGACGACCCTGGTTCGAGCTCTGGAACGGATTGGACGAGCCGTTTGAGGCGGTCTCAGTGACGCCTGCGATGACGTCCAAACCGTCTTCGAGCCCGTCACCCTCTATCTCGGTTGATGCTCCATCAGTAATCCCAGTGCGGGCGCTGGTGGCCGCAAGTTGGCCTTCTTCGTCGAGGTACCAGATCAGGACGCGGTTTGAGTTTCCTCCAAATCCGCCGGCGAACGGATTGCCCCCCTCGCCACCGGGGCGACCGCTAGGTCGCGCTGCCGACTCGCCACCTGACTGACCGTTCGATTCGCGACCGGCAGAATCTGGTCGGCTAGGTCGGCTAGACTCCATGCGCGCGCGCAGCTGTTGAAACATTGATGCCGTAGGTCTGAACCGGAGTGCCGCGTTGGGGACCATTAGCACGTCGTCAGCTGCGTCCACGAGGAATTCGATAACGGCAGTCATCCCGGGTAGGAGTCGACCGTCAGTATTGTCGACGTCAACAACGACGGTGTAGTTGACCACATTCTCCTGGACCGTTGACTGCATTCTAACCTGTCGCACGCGACCGTAGAACTGTTCGTCGGGGTAGGCTTGAACCGTAAACCGTGCAGACTGCCCGTCTGAGATCATTCCGATGTCGCTCTCATCGACTGCCGCCAGGATCTGCATTTTGGACAGGTCATTGGCTATCAGGAAGAGCTGCGGAGCCGAAAGGCTCGCCGCGACCGTCTGGCCGGCGTCGACATTTCGTTCGATGACGACCCCATCGATCGGTGAGTAGATGGTCGCGTAGGAGAGGTTCTGCTGGGCTCGCTCAAGGCTTATCTCGGCCTGTAGGAGCTGGGCGTTCGCAATATCCCTGTTGTAGACTGCCGTGTTGAACTCTGTCTCTGCGACAAACTTCTTGTCGAAGAGGTCAGTAACGCGTTCTAGTTCGCGCTCAGCCTGCAGTAGCTGCGCCTTCGTCCGATCAAGCCCTGCGCCGGCGTCCTTGATCGCTGATACGAGCAGGGTGGTGTCTATTCGAGCGAGCAGCTGTCCGCGCCTGACGCGGTCATTGAAGTCGACGAATATCCGATCGACTTTCCCACTTACCTGCGTCCCGACCTGAACTGTAGTGACTGCTCCGAGGCTACCGGTCGCTGAGACTACCGACTCGAGGTTTCCACGCTCAACCGACACAAATCGGTAGACGCTGCCCACCTCGCCGCCATCTTTGTTTGTATACCAAAACCCCGCTGCGACGACTGCAGCCAGCAGGATGAACCCAATAATCGCCTTCTTCATTTACGTCAGTAGTTGCGGATAGCCGAAAAAGCACATTAACTATTGACGTATAGACGACTCACCGCCCACTGGGATTCCAGCGGAAAGACGAATTCTATTGATTACCGAAGAATGCCGCTTTTCAGCCGTCAGCGCCAGTAGGCACGTAGAGGAAGCTGTACGGGTTTTTGGGATCAGCGGATAGGTTTTCGATCTGGATCATCTGGCCGAGATCGAGTTCGCGGGCAAAATCGAGGACCATATTGATCGCGACGTGGTCTTCCAGCGCGAGCCCTGTGGAGTCGAAAACCGTTCTCTTGCCGCGGGCGTCATCCCACCTGGTAGGATGCTGGATGACCTCCACCAACTCTGGTCCGATCTCGTCTTCGGCGAGCTGCTGGCACTCGCCCTGGAGGATCGCCTGCTCCTTCAGGTCAGGGCAGACGAGCGCCCCTCTGAGGAAATCCCGGTCCAGCTCGGTCTTTCCTTCGAAATCTGATCCCGCGGCGTTGACGTGGAGCCAGGGTCTGGCCGGCAAGTCTGCAAACAGCGGCGGCGCTCCTACCTCGATCGAGGTTGCCGTACAGATGATGTCGCTCTCCGAAACGATTTCGGCTATCGGGGCCGCCTTTATTGCCACGTTTTCGAGACCGAGGACTGCGCATCGATCCGGAAAGGTGGCTGCCGCGGCGGCGTCGATATCAAAAAACAGAACGGTGTCGATTTTGAACTCCCGACTGATGGCATGAACCTGGGCGATAGCCTGAGCTCCGGCGCCGATGATACCCAGAGTTTTTGAGTGGGGGGCCGCCAGGTATCGACTTGCAACCGCAGACGCGGCCGCCGTCCGGATCGCTGTAAGAAACGTACCGTCGACGATACCGATCAGGTGACCCGTGTGCGTGTCATAAGCACTGATCGTTCCGAGAATTGTGGGCAGATTGTGACGCGTGGGGTTCTCGGGATGATACCCGACGACCTTGATGGATACCTGACCGTTCTCCATGACCGGCATCCATTCAACAAGTCCGGTAGCGGGTTGCTTGTAGTGGAAGCCGTCACGCGGGGGCATCACGGTGTCTCTCGCGTTGTACGTTGCGAACGCTCTCCCCAGACGATCAATCATTTCGTCCATCAGCGCGTCGTGACCGATTTCCCGTATCAGTTTTACGGTGTCATCGAGCGAGAGTACGATCGTTTTCATGCGTGCACGGATTTTCAGTCGTCGCGCGTGACGACCTGTTCAGAGGAGGGATGATACTGTGCGTTGAGCGGCTCCTGGAGTCCTACATAGTGGGGTACGAAAAAACTGGAATCTTTCGTATCTCATTTCACGGACAGTGGTCTCCTTTCTTCCGCGTCCTCCGTCTGTTCGCTGAGTATTCTTGCGCCGGACGGCGCCGTCTCCATCGCCCTCTCCACTCGCATTCTCGGACTTTCGATGCGCTACCTGTCCTTACTCTTCCTTGCCATCGCGAGTCTCTGCACTCTTGCTGGACCGCGCGCCTCTCACGCGCAGGATACGTCGACCATTCGCGGTGTCGTCGTAGACGGGGCTGACGACACCCCCCTTGCCGGTGCCAATATTCTGCTGCAGGGCACAGGCATTGGAGCAAGCGCAGACCTCGAAGGCGCGTTCGTTATGTACGATGTGCCTCCGGGCCAGTACGTACTCATCGCCAGTCAGATCGGCTACCGTACGGTGGAACGCGCGATAACACTCGGTGCGCGTCCGCTCCCGCCGCTGGAGTTGCGCCTGTTCCAGGAGTTCATTCCGCTCGGCGAGGTTGTGGCCGAAGCAGACCGTCCATTTTCGGCTGCGTCTTCCCGCGCTGTGCGGGCGTTTGATTTGCAGATACGGCCGATTGATTCAGCACAGGACCTTCTGCAAACCGCACCGGGTCTAGTCGTGGCGCAACATGCGGGCGGTGGAAAGGCAGAACAGATCTTTCTCCGGGGGTTTGATGCCGACCATGGGACCGATGTGGCGCTGAACGTGGATGGCGTCCCAGTCAATATGGTGTCACACGGGCACGGTCAGGGTTACGCGGACGTCCATTTCGTGATTCCTGACGTCGTCGAGCAGGTCGACGTCCGGAAAGGACCGTACTTCGCTTCGTACGGCAACCTCGCAACCGCAGGGGCGGTCACTTTCAAGACGCGTGATCACGTGTCGAGCAATGTCATTCGTCTGGAGGCAGGTCAGTTCGGGACACGCGCGGCAACGATGCTTTACCGGATTCCGACGCCCGGACGACATCAGGGAGCATACATGGCCGGCCAGTTCTATCAGTCTGACGGTCCGGTTGAAGTGCCGCAGGCCTTTCGGCGGGCGAACCTTTTCGGCAAATTCCACTCGCACGTCGGCGATAACGCGCGGATCTCTCTGTCAGCAAGCGGATTCAGTTCCGCCTGGGATGCCTCGGGTCAAGTACCCCAGCGCGCCGTGGACACAGGCCTCATCTCCCGCTTTGGTGCGATCGACGACCTCGAAGGTGGCACGACATCGCGTCAGGACATGAACTTCACCTACGACGTAGACGGGTCGGGTTCAGGCGGGCTCACGATGCAGATGTTTGCGAGTCGCTACAACTTCAAGCTGTTCTCCAACTTCACCTTCTTTCTGGAGGATCCGGTGGACGGCGACATGATTGAGCAAACAGACGACCGTCGGATACTCGGGTTGAACGCGCGATACGATTTTTCGCACGCCGTGCAGGACGCCATTCTTGGGACGGCCGTAGGTGGCGGGTTCCGAACGGACGACGTGGATGTTTCTCTGTGGCAGAGCCCGAATCGCATACGCGACCGGCAACTCGTGGGCGCGCAGATTCGGGAGTCAAACCTGTTCGCTTGGGCCCGGCAGGAGATCGTCCTCACGTCGTGGTTTCGCGCGCAGGCGGGCCTTCGAGGCGACTACTTCGGGTTCAACGTTGAAGATGCTCTTGAAGGCGACGCCTCGCTACCCCACGCCTCCGGGTACGCTCAGGCGGTGGTCGTGAGTCCCAAACTCAACCTGGTGTTCTCACCGCTCCCCACGACTGATGTGTTCGTCAATTTCGGCCAGGGCTTTCACTCCAACGACGCACGGTATGTGGTGATAACCGAGCGGGTCAACAACGTGTCCCGTCGATTGCGCCGTTCGGGCGAAACTCAGACCGCGATTGACTCCGTGCTCGTGCAGGGCGGATACGACCCGGCCCAGGAGGGTGCGACACTTGTGCCCAAGGCCAATGGCGCGGAAGTCGGCATCCAACAGCACGTCGGCTCCCGATTTGTCTTCTCAGCCGCGCTCTGGGGACTTGATCTGGAGGAGGAATTTGTATACGTCGGTGACGCCGGGACTACGGAAGCTAGTGGTGCGACGAGGCGCTACGGTGTCGACATCGAGGCGAGGGCGGTGATAAGTGCGAAACTCTACGCAGACGCAGACGTGAACATCTCCCGCGGCGTCTTCAAAGATGAACCAGCAGGACAAGACCGTGTACCACTGGCGCCCACGCTCACGGCGACCGGTGGGCTCACCTACAGTAGTCCGCTAATGGATGCGCGACTGCAGCTTCGTCACATTTCGGATCGCCCGGCAAATGAAGACAACAGCGTTGTCGCTGAGGGCTTTACCCTGCTTGACTTCGTGGCCACGCGCAACATCCGCTCTTTCGAGGTGAAGCTTGCGGTGGAGAATCTGTTGGACGTGGCATGGAACGAGGCGCAGTTTGACACCGAATCACGGCTGCGAGACGAGGCCGTTCCCGTGTCCGAGCTGCACTTCACCCCCGGAAACCCCTTTAACGTCCGGGTTGGTCTGACCTACCGTTTCTAGTCGGCCTCCGTTCGCCTACTCAACCTGCGCTACCGATTTGGATTTCTCACTCACAGCGTCCCAGTCTGCCCGCCGCGACCAGTACTTTGAGTTCGGCCAGTCACTCAATGTTGACAATCTGGAGCGCGACCGTGACGGGGTGTTTGATCGCACACTGTGGAATCGGTGCGCGGACTTCGGCGTCCTGTCGCTCGCCAATACGGCAGCTTACGGTGGCGAAGATGGATTGGACATTCTGTCCGCCATGGTCGCGATGGAAGGGCTTGGCCGAGGCTGTACCGACAACGGACTCACGTTCGCACTAAACGCGCAGATGTGGACCGTGCAGCTCCCGATCCTGATGCACGGCACCGAGGCCGCGCGCGACGCGTTCCTGCGACCGCTTGCTGCAGGGCAAATCATCGGCTCACACGCGCTGACAGAGGAAGCTTCGGGCTCCGATGTCTTTTCACTGCAGACACAGGCAACGCGGGACGGTGACGGCTACCGATTGTCGGGCAAAAAGCGCTACATCACTCTCGCGCCGGTTGCAGACGTGGCGCTTGTGCTGGCGACTACCGATCCGTCAATTGGCAAATGGGGGATCACGGCTTTTCTGGTAGAGCGGGACGCTACAGGTGTCCATTTCTCGGCGACGCGCGACAAGATGGGGCTTCGAACCGTACCCATTGGAGAAATTGAGCTCGACGGTTGCTTCGTTCCCGAGTCGCACCGGGTCGGGCCTGAGGGTGCGGGTTTCAGCCTGTCGAATCACGCACTGGAATATGAGCGGTGCTGCATACTCGCCAGTCATCTTGGCGCTATGGAGCGGCAACTCGGCGCCGCGGTTGCGTATGCCAGGAAGCGCGAGCAGTATGGCAAGCCGATCGGCAAGTACCAATCGGTCTCCAATCGAATTGCCGAGATGAAGCTCCGCCTGGAAACGTCGCGCTTGTTGCTCTACAAAGTTGCGTGGCTGAAGAAGAACGACGAACCAGCCATGATGGAGGCGGCGTTGCTCAAGCTGCATCTGAGCGAGAGTTTTGTGGCGTCGGGGCTGGACGCGGTGCGGACCTTCGGTGGGGCCGGATACATGACCGAAACCGAGATCGAGCGAGACTTGCGCGATGCTATCGGTGGCGTGCTGTATGCCGGCACCTCTGATATTCAGCGCAACATCATTGCGCGACTGCTGGGATTGTGAAGCCGCAGACAATACCCGATATCATCCTTCGCGGTGCAGAGCAATGGCCCGACAAAGAGGCGTTTCGTTGCAACGGCCGTGGCGTCTCCTACGCCGGACTCGCGGAACGGTGCGCTCAGCTATCCGGCCTATTGCGCCAGATAGGGGTAAGGGCAGGGGATCGAGTTGGCGTGTACGTGTCCAAGTCGGAGAATGCCGCGGTAGCCATCTACGGCGCCATGATGGCAGGTGCGGCATACGTTCCGTTGGACCCCCGAGCACCGACATCAAGAATATCCACGGCGGCACGCGACGCCGACGTCGACGTATTTATCACCGAGCAGGCCCGTGCTGGAAAGATTGAGGCGATCGTCGAGGAGCACAGGGGCTCGGCATCGGCTGTTGTTGTCGACGCGGTCGCTGCAGGGGGCGACTCCGAACCGGGACGTGTTCGCTGGTTCGGGGCGGACGAACTGGCCTCGCAAAGCAGCAGTCCGCCCGCCGTGACGTTGCGATCAAACGACCTGGCTTATGTGATGTACACGTCGGGCTCGACAGGGGCACCAAAGGGCATCATGCACACGCACTCAAGCGGGCTGGCATATGCCCGTGCGGCTGCCGACTTGTACGGAGTGAACACCGAAGACCGATTGAGCAATCACTCGCCGCTGCATTTTGACATGTCGACCTTCGACTACTTCGCTGGTCCGCTATCAGGAGCGACGACAGTTGTGATTCCTGAAGCCTACTCGGTCCTGCCGGCGAGCATGACGCAACTTGCCGCCGACGAACGGTTGACGATCTGGTATTCCGTCCCCCTTGCGCTGGTCCAGATGTTGACCCGAGGTGTTATGGAGGAACGAGACCTTTCGTCGCTGCGATGGGTGTTGTTTGGCGGCGAGCCCTTTCCGCCGA
>JANQRN010000219.1 GCA_028284545.1 Rhodothermales bacterium
GTGAGGTGGGCTCCGACGGCCGTCTCCGCTGGCGCAGCAACCTGGTCGAAGACGAGGTGTTCGGTGGGACCGTTGACATCAGCAGAGGCTCGGCTGAACGGGTGAGCTTTCGGGTAGAACGTGCTGGTAGCTATGTGATTGTTGGCGAGGGGCGCGACCTGCGCGGCAACTACGTCAGATCGGTTACCCACTTCTATGCCACCGGAGATGGATACGTTGCGTGGCAGCGACGCGACGACGACCTGATTGAACTTGTCCCGAACCGGACAAGGTTCAGTCCGGGAGAAACAGCCTCGATACTCGTGCCTTCGCCATACGAAGAGGCTACGGCACTCGTGACCGTGGAGCGGGAGGGCATAATCTCGAGCCGGGTCGTCAAACTGAGGGGGACGGCGGCCACGGTTGAGGTTGAGCTCGACGAAGAGCACGTCCCGAACGCCTTTGTGAGCGTCATCTTGTTGTCGGGACGCAGCGCCCCACCTGAAGGCGACCAGGACATCGGTGCCCCCGGATTCAAGATCGGCTACGTCAATCTCGGCGTCGACCCAGGCTCGCGGGAGCTTCGCGTAGACATCTTACCGGATAAGGAGCAGTATCGGCCAGGCGACGAAGCCAGTATCACGATCAACGTGAGCGACGCACAAGGAAGGCCGGTCGAGGCTGAGGTAACTTTCAGCGCGGCAGATGCGGGCGTACTTAACCTCATCAACTATGCATTCCCGAACCCCTACGACACCTTCTACGGTGAGCGCCCGCTTAAGGTCACGACGACGGAAACAAGAGCACACCTAGTCAAGCAGCGCAACTTCGGGCAGAAGGAAGCAGACAACGGAGGTGGTGGAGGCGAGTCGCAGGGCGGGGCCGTGCGTAAAGACTTCCGCGCCCTTGCGCACTGGGACCCGTCGGTGCAGACAGACGAGCGCGGACAGGCCACGGTTTCGTTCCGATTTCCTGAAAGCCTCACGACGTTCCGACTGATGACGGCCGCCGTTTCGGGACACCAACTATTCGGGGCTAGCTCGCGAGATGTCATCACCACGCAACCGCTGGTGATGCAGCCTGCGCTTCCTCGCTTTGCGCGCGTTGGAGACACGTTTGAGGCGGGCGTTCTGGTGACGAACCGAACCGGGTCTGAGGGATCCGTCGAGGTACGCGCTTCCTCCACAAACACCTCGCTCGTCGCAGACGAGACCCGCTCGCTTGTTGTGCCTGCAGGTGCCACTCGTGAGGTGAGTTTCGCGTGGCGACCCGACTCTGCGATGACAGCGGAGTTTTCTTTCGCAGCGACGCTTGGTGACGAGCAGGATGCGCTGGAGTGGCGCCTGCCCGTGGAGCACAACCTGACGAGGCTCGTCTCCGCAACGCTTGCGGCGACCAACTCAACAGCGACCGAAATACTGTCCCTACCGGAGGACCGGGAAAACGACCGTAGTGAGCTTCGCGTTGCGGTGTCGTCGACGGCACTGTCTGGGCTTGAAGACGCCGCGGCGTGGCTGTTCACGTATCCCTACGGCTGCCTCGAACAGCGGACTTCCCGCATCCGCCCTCTCCTCGTGGGCGCGGACATCATTGCCATGTTTGGCTTGAACGACGAAGTGCTCGGCGGCAAGGGCAACGAGCTGGTTGAGCAGTGGGTTACGGATCTGTCTGACTTCTGGACCGGTCAGGCATTCTCACTCTGGCCCGGTACGTATCGTCGAGATCCATATGTTAGCGCCTACGTCATCTCGGCTATGGCTGAAGCTGAGTCGGCAGGTTATGGTGTTCCTGCCGCCCTGAAAACACAAGCCCTCGACGCCCTTGCGGCGCAGGCGCGGCGGTCATCAGAACGGCCCGCGTATTTCAGCGAGACGGCTTGGCTCAGTTCGCGCGCGTTCTCCCTGTACGCGCTGGCTCGCCACGGCCGCCCGCTTGAGGGCGAGATCGCCTCACTCGCCACACAGATGCTCAATACGCAGGCGCCGGTCGAGGCAGTAGCTCACCTGCTTCGGGCTGTTCAGCTTGTGGACCATCCGTCGACCAATCGCTTTCGCGAACCGCTGCTGTCCGCGATACGGGCACGTGTCGCTGTAGAGGGCAGAACCGCATTCCTTTCGATACCTGCTGGTACCGACTATGCGTGGATTTTCGGGAGCTCAGTCCGTGCCACTGCACTCGGCCTGACAGCCATGCTTGAAGCCCAGGACAACAGTGACTCGGCTTCGCGGCTGCTTGCCCAACGGATGCTACGTTTCTTGATGCAAGAGCGTGACGGCGGCATCTGGCGGTCCACCCAGGAAAACATCTATGTGCTCGAAGCGATGGCTGCCTTTCAGGCGGCGTACGAAGCTGATGCCCCGGACTTCACTGCAACGGTTCGTCTCGCGGGGCAAGAAATCCTGGACGCAGCGTTTCGCACACGGACGCTGAATGTTGAAGAGGTGTCGACGCCACTGCCGGATACCGCGACGCCTGGTACGGTCACCGAGCTCCCGCTGCAACTGACGCTCGAGGGCACGGGCACGTTGTACTACTCAGCGCTGGCCGAGTCTTGGACAACAGCGCCGCAACAACGTGCAAACCGGGGCATCGAAATCAGTCGGACGTTTGAGGCCATGGACGGATCCGGGTCGATCACCGGGCCTCTGGCGCGCGACGGCTCGGGTTCCCTGACTGTAGAGGCCGGCCAAATGGTGAGGGTCACCCTGCATGTTCGGAGCGGATCGGATCGGAACTACCTGGTCGTTGATGACGCGCTGCCTGCCGGCCTCGAGGCGCTAAATGCAGCCTTCGAAACAACCGGACTCGACGTCACTACCGGTAGTGGTGCGTCGCGTTGGTGGGGCTCATTCAATCACACAGAGATCCGCGACGATCGCGTCCTTCTGTTCGCAGACTACCTCCTGCGAGGTGACCACCAGTTCACGTACATCGCGCGTGCGACGACAACGGGAGTGTTCACGCATCCGGCGGCCGTAGCAGAATTGATGTACCAGCCAGAGGTATTTGGCCGTACCGCAACCGGGACGCTGAAGGTCACAAAGGGCAGCTAGCCCATTCGCACCGACCTGCTGGTTCAGTTCTGGTCGTTGTCGACATCGATCCCGTCGAGCATTGCCTCAACCCGCGCGCGTGCCCGCGGGTTGGTCACGAAGTCCAGCGCCTCTTCCAGCGCGGCCGCACCAGCCTCGAGTTCGCCCACTTCGACGAGCGATTGTCCAAGTAGCGTCCAGGTAGCACCCGACTCCGGAAAGAACTCCAGGTTTAGCCGGTACATTGCAATGGCCGCTTCGATCAGTCCCTTCTCCGCGAACGTTTGACCAAGGCCGGTGAGCGTCCCCTCGGTGAAATCGTAGGCAGCGCTTCCGTGATACGATTCGCGCAACTCTCGGTACCGGGCAATAGTCGCCGGTGTACCCGATTGTGTCTGCACGTTCGCGAGAACATCGTGCAGTGGCATCGGCGTACGAACTCCGCGATGACACGTCTCACACGTTACCGCAATCACAGCGTCCCTATCCAGCTCACCGACGTAGTCGGAGTTTATCGCGGCCACCATGCGAATCATGCTGCGGGAGATTTCTTTGGCGGCGTTGTCGTCTGAGACAAAATCGAACTCAGCAAGCGACTGACCCGACTCCCCAACGTGACAGTATTCGCACCTTACACCCAGCGCCCGCGTGTAGGAACGCATGATCCGACCAAGCTCCCGACCACTCAGTGTGTCAGGCAAGACCTGTGCGTTCTCCATCCGGTCGGGCCACTGGAAGCCCTGGGCCTCGAGAGACTGCACCGGCAGGCTGAGCAGCCCGACGCAAAGTGCGATTGCAAAGACCAGAACGTTTTGGGGGACCGGATCGGAGTATCTCATGCCAGGGCTACATATTGCGGCGATACTGGCCGCCGACTTCAAACAGCGACTCCGTGATGTCTCCGAGACTGCACCACCGCACGGCATCCATAAGTTCGGCGAACATGTTTCCGTTGTCTCGCGCGACGCGCTGTAGTTTCTTCAGCGAACCTCCTGCGCGTTCATCGTTCCTCGACTGGTAGGTGCGCAGGTTCCGAATTTGGCGCTGCTTCTCTTCCTCAGTCGATCGCATGAGCGCAACTGGTGCAGAAGACTCACCGTTTGCCGCCTCGTCGGCCAGGAACATATTCACGCCAACAATCGGCAATTCACCGGAGTGCTTCTTGTGTTCGTAGTAAAGTGACTCCTCCTGGATCCGGGACCGCTGGTACATGCGCTCCATGGCGCCAAGGACCCCCCCTCGATCGTTAAGCCGTTCAAACTCAGCGAGCACCGCCTCTTCTACAAGGTCTGTCAGCTCGTCGATGATGTATGACCCCTGAAGCGGGTTCTCGTTCTTCGCCAGACCGAGTTCCCGATTTATGATCATCTGGATGGCCATCGCGCGCCGAACGCTTTCCTCGGTAGGCGTTGTGATCGCCTCGTCGTACGCATTTGTATGAAGCGAATTACAATTGTCGTAGATGGCAAGCAGCGCCTGAAGCGTCGTTCGGATGTCGTTGAACTGAATCTCCTTCGCGTGCAGACTACGACCCGATGTCTGGATGTGGTACTTCAGCTTCTGGCTGCGCTCGTTGGCACCGTATCGGTTACGCATCGCGACAGCCCAGATGCGTCGCGCTACACGTCCGATAACGGAGTACTCCGGATCAAGTCCGTTAGAGAAGAAGAATGACAGGTTCGGCGCAAAATCATCGACCGACATTCCTCTGCCGAGGTAATACTCGACGAGTGTAAAGCCATTCGCCAGCGTGAACGCAAGCTGTGATATTGGGTTTGCCCCGGCCTCTGCGATGTGGTAGCCGGAAATCGATACAGAGTAGTAGTTGCGTACGCCGTGCTCGATGAAGTGCGCCTGAATGTCGCCCATCATTCGCAAGGCGAATTGCGTCGAGAAAATGCACGTGTTCTGCGCCTGGTCCTCCTTGAGGATGTCGGCTTGAACCGTTCCCCGAACCACGGAAAGCGTCTCGGCTGCGATCTGGTCGTATTCGTCTGCATCCAGCAGACCCCATTCGACCAGTTGCGCTCCAGATGTGCCGAGTAGACCGAGGCCGGAGCCGTCATGACCCTCTGGCATCTCTTCCTCGGGGCCCGACGGGCCGTACGGGGTGTACGTGGGGCGCCCGCCCGGTTGATCCGCGAGTCTCTCCTGAAGCGCAGCATCAACATCCGGCCACCTGCCGTCACTCTTCAGCCTGAATTCGACCTGCTGATCGATCGCGGTATTCATGAACATCGCGAGTATGACCGGCGCCGGTCCATTGATCGTCATGGAGACCGATGTCGCGGGGTCGCACAGGTTGAAGCCCGAGTACAGCCGCTTCATATCATCCAACGTGCAAATCGAGACCCCGGCGTTCCCAATCTTTCCGTAGATGTCTGGACGCTCATGCGGATCGAAGCCGTAGAGCGTCACGGAGTCGAACGCCGTGGACAGACGACGAGCGGGCAGGCCGAGCGAGACCAGGTGGAAGCGTCGGTTTGTCCGCTCCGGACTACCCTCACCGGCGAACATGCGAGTCGGGTCCTCCCCCGTTCGCTTGAACGGGAAGACACCCGCGGTGTACGGAAAATAGCCGGGGAGATTCTCGAGCCGCCCAAACCGAACACGTTCTCCCGGATCCTGGGTACGCGGTACCGCAACGCGAGGAATCTGCAGACCCGACAGCGACTCAACGGTCAGTGGTACCGAAATCGACTTCCCACGCACTTCGTAGGTGTGGGATTCCCCGCCGTACGACTCTGTGAGCGCATCCCATCCGTTGAGGATCGACCGGGACCGGGAGTCGAGCCGGTCCCACCAGTAGTTCTCCATTTCGAGGAGGCGCGCGGCAAGCACTTCCCGATCGTCAGGATTCCACTGATCAACCTGGGCACGGGCACCCCGAACCTCACCCCACTTTCGAGCAAAGGCGACTTGCTCTTCCGACGATTGCCTGTAGCTGCGTGAAGCCTCGGCAATCTCGCCGAGGTATCGCTCCTTCGAAGGAGGGATTATGGCAAGCGCCGTGTTATCGATCGTCGACAAGGCGTTGGCATCGTACACACTGGACGTGCGAGCAAAAGCGAACCGCTCGTCAAGCAGCTCGAGTAGCGAAAGAAAAAGACGCGAAACTCCTGGATCGTTGAATCGGGACGCCATCGTCGGATATACCGGCATGTCGTCAACCGGCTCTGAAAAGCGCCGCCGATTGCGCTGGACCTGCTTTCTGACATCACGCAGCGCGTCTTCACTACCTCGCTTCTCAAACTTGTTGATGGCGATCAGATCGGCAACGTCCAGCATTCCAATCTTCTCAAGCTGGGTTGGCGCGCCGAAGTCGTGAGTCATGACATAGAGCGAGACATCAGCAAGCTCAGTTATCTCAGTATCACTTTGACCGATGCCGGCGGTCTCAATAATAATCAGGTGATACCCCGCTGCTCTACACACTGCGATGCTATCTGCAAGCGCCTGCGATGTCGCAAGGTGATCCTGCCGTGTGGCGAACGAACGCATGTAGACGCGCGACGCGTTGGCACCGTAGATGGCGTTCATGCGAATTCGATCGCCGAGTAGCGCGCCGCCGGTCGACTTTCTGGATGGATCAACAGACAGCACCGCTACCTCAAGATCATCAAAGTCGTTAAGGAATCGTCGCACGAGCTCGTCTGTCAGTGTCGACTTGCCGGCGCCGCCCGTGCCGGTGACCCCAATTACCGGCGCCAAAGGACGGGGC
>JANQRN010000314.1 GCA_028284545.1 Rhodothermales bacterium
TGCGCCCCCGCATCCCGGTGGGATTCCGGGGCTTCCCGATTGGATCACGCGCGAGGCGTACTCGCACGAGGTGTATTCCTGCGGATTCTGGCCTGGATCGGCTTCGAGTCCGTCGCCAGCGTACTACGCGTATGCGTATCCGGTGCCGGGCGGTCTCGGGGACGTGCCGGGTCTACCCGCACCCGCCTTCTGGAGCAAAGAAATGGGAGAGTTCTTCTTACCGTACGAGTCGGTCAGAACCGCAGCAGATCCTGATGCGCTGCTCCTGAACTTCCTCGAGGTTACGTACAACGCGGTGGCGGATCTGGGACAGTGGGACAGAGCCGCCCTCGAGACCCCGGAAGGCTACCCGCATGGCTGACTCGGGCTACCCGGGCCTCGCGGATGAAATCCGCGTCACTCCTGAGTTTGAGCGGGCGTTGGATCGATTTGAGCGCGGCGATGAACACCTGTTCATCACGGGCTGCGCGGGAACGGGGAAGTCCACGCTACTGAAGCTACTGCGCGAGACCACGGGCAAGTCAATCGCGGTCGTGGCGCCCACGGGCGCCGCGGCCATAAACGTAGGCGGCCAGACGCTGCACTCGTTCTTTCGATTTCCGCCGCGCCCGCCGGCAGCGTTGCGAATAGAGAAGTACGACTCTGATCTCTATTCGGAGCTGGATGCCCTGATCATTGACGAAATCTCGATGGTCAGAGCAGACATGCTCGATGCGGTGGATCGCTTTCTTCGCGTGAATGGGCGATCCCCCAATTTGCCTTTTGGCGGCGTGCAACTGGTGATGTTTGGCGACCTCTGCCAGCTGCCGCCGGTGGTCGGAGCTGAGGCCGCAGATCAGTACATCGTGTCCCGATACGGTGCTCCGTACTTCTTCGCCGCAGACGTCTTTCGCGGGACCAGTCTCGCGACGATAGAGCTACAAGACGTCTTCCGCCAGTCAGATCCTGAGTTCGTCGCGATTCTAAACGGCGTCCGCGCCGGGGAAATCAATGATGCGCAGTTGCGGCGCCTGAATACTCGCGTTGACACCACGTACCTGCCGTACCCGGAGGATATGGTGGTGCTGCTGACGCCGACGAACGCGGTTGCCCGCCGGGAAAACGAGAGAAGACTGGCGCACGTAGATGGCGCCGTGACGACTTTTGTCGCCGCGAAGTCGGGTCGCTTTGTCGGAGTCGCCGAGAACAATCTCCCGGTTCCGTCGCAGCTGCATCTAAAAGTTGGCGCGAACGTACTGTTTGTCCGAAATGACCGCGACAGGCGGTGGGTGAACGGATCGGTGGGTACGGTCCTAGAACTTGAGGACGACGCGGTGCGTATCTCAATCGCAGGCGAGCGCAAACGTGTTGTGTGGGTAGAGCCGGAGTCCTGGGAGATGCAGGAATTCGTTGGGGGCGCAGACGGAGGCGTCGACGCGCAGCGGGTAGGGAAGCTCACGCAGATTCCACTGCGCCTGGGTTACGCGCTGACCATCCACAAGAGTCAGGGTCGTACACTTGATCGGGCAATCATAGATATGGGTAGTGGTGCTTTTGCGTCTGGCCAGACCTACGTAGCGCTCAGTCGTGTGCGCGCGATGGATGGCCTCACGTTGCTACGCCCGATCACTCGACAGGACATTTCGGTTGATCCGGTGGTCACTTCCTTCTTAACGCAGGGCGTGGTTCCGGATCGCCCGCAGGGGCAACTATGGAGCTGAGCACGGCTATCACAAGTGTATCGAGTGCTGAAGGATTCGCCTCGGCGCACGAGTTGTTTGTGGAATACCAGCGGGAGCTGAACGTTGACCTGTGCTTCCAGAACTTTGAGGCAGAACTCGCTTCGCTGCCCGGTAAGTACACTCCGCCAGCGGGACGTCTGTTGCTGGCCTCCGCCGCCGGCGTCGATATCGGATGCGTGGCGCTGAAGCGTCTTCATGAGACCGCCTGCGAAATGAAGCGCCTCTTTGTCAGGCGCTCGCACCGGGGGCGCCGGATCGGGAGGGCGCTTGCCACGGCGATCGTTAGTGAGGGGCGGATCCTCGGCTTCGATCAGATGTTCCTGCACACTCTTGAGGAGATGGCTGCTGCAAGGGCCGTGTACGCCGAACTGGGGTTCGAACCGTGTCCAGCCTACGATGCGACACCAGTAGATGGAGTGCGGTATATGGTTCTCCAACTTTCGTCTGCTGACGGAGTGGTATCCGAGTAGCGAACGCGAATTATCGGTGCAGGAGCGAAGTGGAAGGCCGAACTGACCTAACTTTAGGCATCCCTTACTCCGGGTAAGCGCCTCTTTTCAGATTGGCGCTGACCAAAAGAATCTGCTCCGGCTTTTGGAATCACCGTCTGCCTCCAAAATCGGCGCAGTGCCCCCAACCAAAACGACTTGACCGATGTCTCGCAGTAGTTTTACCGTTCTCATCACATCATTTCTCGTAGTCACCGGATGTGCGGACCCTCAGTCCGAGGCCACCGTTCAGGTGCCAGACGCGCCTTCCGGCGACGTAGTCGCTCAGATGAGCGCTGCACCGAAATTCAATCTCAACTCCGCGACGGCAGAAGACTTCCTGACCATTCCAGGGATGACGGATCGCATGGTGCATGAGTTTGAAGAGTACCGCCCGTACGTAAGCATCAGGCAGTTCCGTCAAGAGATCGCCAAGTACGTATCAGACGATGTTGTAGCCGGCTACGAGGAGTTCGTCTTCGTGCCGGTAGACCCGAATAACAGCGACGCCGAGACACTGATGCAGATTCCTGGTGTTGATGCATCGGTAGTCGAGGAGATCCTGGCGGCCCGGCCCTTCGATTCGCCCGAGTCCTTTCTTCAGGCACTTGCACCGATGGTATCGATGGAACAGGCTTCGGACGCCGCCCACTTCCTCATGCAGCAGTAGTCGCCTGTGACAAGAGCCGAGGTATGGCTGCGCCGGTTCCTGCTGAAGTTGGTGGCAGTCGTTTGTGCCGGGACGATTGTTGAGTTGCTACTCATTGAACACACCGGGAACTGGATCCAGGTGATCCCGGTCGTCGTCGCGGCTGCGGGCATGGTTGCATCAATCCTGGGATTGGCCAGGCCTGAACCGAGCCACCTTGCCCGGCGGGCGTTTCGCGCGGTATTTGCGCTGCTGGTACTCGCCGGATTCGTTGGTGTTTACCAGCACGTCCGCGCCAACTACACGTTTATTCGCGAAATCCAACCCAATCTCGCCCCTTCGCAGGCGTTTCTCGACAGTCTCGCAGGAGCCAGTCCGCTACTCGCATCGGGAGTTCTCGTTCTCGCGGGCGTGTGCGGGCTTGCCGCAATCCGAAAACTCTAGCCCATCCTATTTGCATGCCGCAGACCGGCCTGAGAAATATCGCCATCGTCGCACACGTCGATCACGGCAAGACCACGCTCGTTGATTCCATGCTGTGGCAGAGCGGGACCTTTCGCGACAACCAGTCAGTCCAGGAACGCGTCATGGATTCCATGGACCTGGAGCGCGAAAAGGGCATCACCATCATGGCCAAGAACACGGCCGTCCGGTTCGGCGATACGAAGATCAATATCGTCGACACGCCCGGGCACGCGGACTTCGGTGGCGAGGTCGAACGTACCCTCCGGATGGTGGACGGTGTCATGCTGCTCGTTGATGCCGCCGAGGGGCCGCTTCCGCAGACGAGGTTCGTTCTGTCGAAGGCGCTGGCGCTCGACCTTCCCGCCATCGTTGTGATCAACAAAATCGACCGGCAAGACGCACGGCCAGAGGAGGTGTTGAATGAGGTATACGACCTGTTCATCGACCTCGATGCAAACGATCAGCAGATCGAGTTCCCGGTAGTGTTTGCTGTTGCGCGCGATGGAAAGTGCACAACGGACATCAATGGTGAGTTGCAGGATCTGCGCCCGCTGTTCGAGACGATCGTTGCCAACATTCCAGCTCCGTCGGGTGAAGCCGACGCGTCGCTGCAGGTTCTCGTGACCAACGTCCAACCTGACAAGTACCGTGGTCCGC
>JANQRN010000004.1 GCA_028284545.1 Rhodothermales bacterium
GAGCCGCAGCTGGTCGCCAACTGGCAGAAGTTCGCGGCTGCAAAACCCTTCTGGCACAAGTAGCACGCGTCTACGCAGACTCGAGCGCTTCCAGGAACCGTTGGTACTTATTGCACCCTGACGGCGTAGCCGACGGCGCTCCGTCTCGGATTAACGACAGTGCCGTTACGTGCACCGCGTCATCGTTGCTCTCGACTTCTATCTCGTACGCTACCCGGCTATTGGGGAGAGCAGACCGATCGAAGTCCGCCACCACCCCCTCGGCTATCTCGACGCGCATGCGTCGATTGCGCATCCATCCCAGGCGTTCAACGCGGCGAATTCCGAGCGCGTCAAGTGCGTCCGCCACAGATTCGGGCAGGTCTTTCGCGTACATCACGACCGGAGGAATCCGCTTGTCGACCTCAATCTCCAGCTCCGTGCTACCGCGCACAGCGCCCTGCTGCCACCTCGGAATCTTCAATGTCAATACAGGTGCGCGCTTGTCAAAAAGTCGGAGGCGTAGCGTTCCAGAAATGTCTGAAATGCGACGTCCATCATCGTAGTAGACGTTGAGCTGATCGATCACGCCGAGTACGCGTCCGCCTTTCAGGAGTCGAAGAAAATCCGCTTCGAGCAGCGCGTACTTGCTTTCGATCTCCATCGCGTTTTGTGCGGGAACGGTGTTTAGCCGGCACTGGTAGCTTCGCTGGATCCGGCACGACGTTCCGACAGGTCGGCCTCGATCCGGCGGAGCAGGTTGCCATCGATCGGATAAAGCTGGAAGACCAGAAACATAACCACGCCGACAGCCGCGGGTACAAGGCTAAACAGCAACCGTATACCCATCAGAGCGGTCGCGGTCTGTTCAACATTGGCTACATATCCGAACCACGCCAACATCCAGCCCGAACTCGCCGCAGCGACTGCCGCACCAAATTTCATCGACAGGGTACCAGCCGAGAAGACAAGGCCGGTTGCCCGACGCTTCGTTCGCCACTCAGAATAATCCGCTGCGTCAGCAAGCATGGCGAAGAACAGGGCGACGATGGGACCTGTCGAGAACTCAGTGATGGCGCTCAGTACAAAAACAACGACAATGTCGCTAGGGCCCGCGAGATAGAGCAGCGCACTGCTGGCTATTCCCAGCAGGATGCAGCTGTTCATCACGCGCTGCTGTCCCCAGCGAGAGACGAGCGGTCGCGTGATGGCGGCACCGAGCATGGATGCGAGCAAGCCAACCACCATGAACACGGCGGCGATGGTAACGTTGTCGACGTAGTACTTGAAGTAGTACATCGTGACGCCGCCGCGGAAGGTCGTGAACGTCACAAAGAGGACACCTACTGCAAAAAGGACGATCCACGGCTTGTTGTTAAACAGGTCCAGCGCGTCTCGCTTGATTGAAGAGCGGTCAACCGACACATTATTGACCCGCTCCTTCGTCGTCAGAAATGTGATGAGAAAGAGGATCACGCTCACAACCGCAAACAGGGTCATGGTCCAACGATACCCGCGTACCTCATCGCCCTGACCAAAGAACTCGACGAGGTAGATATTGAGGCCCTGCGTGATCAGGCCACCAAGGAACGCGAAGACAAACCGATACGACGAAACGCTGGTGCGCTCTTCCGGATCTGATGTGAGCACCCCGGTCAGCGCCGAGTACGGAATGTTGTTCGCAGTGAAGATCAGTATCAGCAGCGAGTACGTGACGTACGCGTAGATCAGCTTGCCGGTGTAGTCGAGGTCAGGCGCTGAAAACGTGACGACGGTCAGCACGCCGAACGGAATTGCGGTCCACAGAATCCACGGACGGAACTTGCCCCATCGGGTCCGTGTGCGGTCAGCGATCACTCCCATGAAGAAGTCTGTCACGCCATCGCCGAGACGACAGACGAGCATCAGCGTCCCGACGGCGGCGGCGGAGAGTCCGAACACGTCGGTGTAGAAGATGGGCAGAAAGAAGATCAGCGTACGCCAGACCAGATTGGCGGCTGTGTCACCTAGACCATAACCAACCTTCTCGAGAACCGAGAGGCGGACGTGCGCTTCACCTGCTGCAGGTTCGGTCATTTATCTGCTACCGCGTGCTGAAGGCTTGGAGAAGCGGGCAGACCGTTTGAGCCGATGACGTCTGCGTACCATCGTGCCGACCGGCGCGGGATTCGTTGCAGGGACTGGGGCTCTACGCGATGAAGCCCAAATCTCATTGCAGTGCCGTGTGACCATTCGAAGTTGTCCATCAGGGACCAGCAGAAGTAGCCCTTCAGGTTGACGCCGTCCCCGATCGCCTGGTGACACGCGCCAAGGTACTCTTCGAGGTATGCAACTCTACGTGGATCTTCGATCACGCCGTCTGCACCTGGCTTCGGGTCGTCGTCGTCAAAGGCGGCGCCGTTCTCCATGATATAGATTGACTCCGGGTCGTACCGTTCCTGGATCCATCCGAGCAACTTGCGGCAGCCCCACGGCACGACTGCCCAACCCATCGCCGTTCGGTCCCAGTCCTCGTCAGCGGTGAGTTTGACATCCTGATCCTCTGCGATGCCGCCGTTTCCGAAGACGTCTGAATCCAGCGCGTCGTTCGGTTCGGGGCGCGACGCGTACAGAGTGGCGTAGTGGTTTAATCCGAAAAAATCCGTCGAGCCCTCGATCAGGTAGCGGTCGTCTGCCGCGAACTGCGGCAGGCGATCACCGAGGTTGCGGCGCATCACTTCCGGATACTCTCCGCGATGGAGCGGGTCCGCAAACCAACCGAGGAAGAACTCCAACGCAGTTGTCGCCGCCGCGCGGTCCTCGATGCTGTCGGTCAGTGGTTCTCTCCAGTCACAATTGTTGGTCATGCCAATGACACCGCCCTGCTTCGCCTGATAGCGATCCCGGTAGCAATCAACGGCCCGACCATGGGCGCGCAACAGGTTGTGTGCTGCGATGTACGGTTCAACGGTGGACACACGACCGGGGGCGTGTACGCCGAGACCATATCCCATGATTGCTGACACCCATGGCTCGTTGAGCGTCACCCAGTGTTTCACGCGATCGCCGAAGTGCTCGAAGCAGATGTCAGCGTAGTTGGCAAAGCGATTCGCAATGTCTGGATTAAGCCACCCGTCGTGCTCGACCTGGAGGGCCAGCGGTAGGTCCCAGTGATAGAGCGTAACCCACGGCGTGATGCCGTGTGCTAGCAGCGCGTCGATTAGCTCTGAGTAGAACCGAATACCGTCAGCACTCACCGCGCCAGATCCGGCCGGTTGAATGCGGGGCCAGGAAAACGAGAACCGGTAAGCGCGCAGGCCCATGTCGGCCATCATCGCCACGTCGTCGTGGAGCCTGTGGTAGTGATCACACGCGACGTCGCCCGTTTCGCCGGTCGCAATCTTGCCTGGGGTGTGCGCGAAAGCGTCCCAGATCGAGAGCCCCTTGCCTCCTTTGCGCCAGGCACCTTCAATCTGGTAGGAGGAAGTGGCCGCTCCCCAGACAAAATCAGTTGGGAATTCTCTCGGGTCTCGGAGTTTCGATGCCATCAAGGGGCGCCTGGTTCGCGTCGGGTTTATTGCCGCTGCCGCAGGCGGCCGGCTGATGCGGCGGAGCAACAAACGTACGGCGGCAGACGCGAAGCCGCCAGGCCCTCAGGCTCAACCGAAGCGCCCCATGATGTAGTCCTCGGTACGCTGCTCCCGCGGCCTCGTAAACAGCTGCTCTGTCGGCGTCTTCTCTATGAGCTGGCCGATATAGAAGAATGCCGTCTCATCGCTCACGCGGCGTGCCTGATGCATGTTGTGGGTAACGATGACTACGGTATAGCGTTCGCGTAGGTCGAGAATTGTCTCCTCGAGCTTTGTGGTCGCGATCGGATCGAGCGCCGAGGCAGGCTCATCCATGAGCAGGATTTCGGGCTCAACCGCAAGTGCGCGCGCGATGCATAGTCGCTGCTGTTGCCCACCGCTCAGGTTGTAAGCATTGTCGCCCAGTCGATCTTTCACCTCGTCCCACAGCGCTGCCTGTCGGAGACAACGTTCGACAAGTTCATCGGGTTGACCGCTGAAGCCGTTGATCTTGGCACCCCAAACGATATTCTGGTAGATGCTCTTGGGGAAGGGGTTGGGCTTCTGGAAGACCATCCCGATGTGCCGTCTGACTACTACGGCGTCACTCGCGTTGTAGATGTCGTGACCATCCACGCGCACCGTCCCTTCCAACCGGGCGCCCGGAATCAAGTCGTTCATTCTGTTGAGGCACCTTAGCAGCGTACTCTTCCCGCACCCCGACGGCCCGATAAACGCGGTGACGCGACGCTCCTGTATGGCCAGCGAAATATCAGTGAGTGCCTGCTTCCGGCCATACCAGAAATTGAGATTCTCTATCTCGATCTTCGTGCGCGTGGTATTTGCGGCGTCAGTTGCACTCATGAGTGTGGGAGCGAGTTGATCCGTTGGAGGCGCGCCGTCACCCGCGTGTGGCGTTTGCTCGATTACTTCGTTGACTTCCGGAGATTCGGTTGACATGTGCGAATAGCTGCGTTAGACCTGTTGCCGACGTTTGTCCAATCGGTTTCGCAAAGTGATCGCGGCGGCATTCATGATCAACAACACCACCATGAGAACGACGATGCCCGCGGCCGCAAGGTGTTTGAATTCCGGCTGCGGTCGCGAAGCCCAGTTGAATATCTGAATGGGCAGAACGGTGAACGAGTCCATGATCCCCTCGGGGATGAAGGCCACAAACGAGAGCGCTCCGATCATGAGGAGCGGCGCAGTCTCGCCAATTGCGCGACTGAGGGCCAGTATCACGCCGGTCAGTATGCCCGTGGCAGACATCGGAAGCAGGTGGTCTCGAACAACCTCCCAGCGCGTCGCACCCAGTGCGAGCGCACCTTCACGGACACCGCTCGGCACTGCACGAATCGCCTCTTGCGCACTGATAATCACGACCGGCAGGATCAGCAGCGCCATCGTCAGCGCCCCGGCGATCAGGCTCCTGCCCAACAGCAAGAACCGCACAAATAGCGCGAGGCCGAGAATGCCGTAGAGCACCGAAGGGACGCCGGCGAGATTAGCGATGTTGACCTGGATGACGCGCAACAGCCAACCGGTGCGAGCATACTCCTCAAGGTAGATCGCCGCACCTACCCCAACGGGGATCGCGATTAGTCCGGTCAACGAGATCATCCACAGTGAACCAAAAATGGCGGACTTGATGCCGGCCTGCTCCGGAAAGCGTGACGGATAGTTGGCGAGGAAGCCTGGCGACAACCACCCCCACGCCTGCACGACGATGTCAACGAGCAGCACCATCAAGACGACGAGTCCGGTCATCGTCGCTGCGAGAAACAGCACTGCCAGCGCGTCGCCAACCCGGCGCCGCATGGCCGAGACAGATCCTCCGATATCCTTTGAAAGATCCGCCATCAATAGCTTTCCTTGTAGCGGCGAATGATGACGTTCGCCAGCAGGTTCATCCCAAGTGTGATGAGGAAGAGCGTCAATCCAACCGCAAAAATCGACTTGTACACGATCGTTCCGTGCGGCGTATCTCCCAGGCTTACCTGCACGATGAACGCTGTCATGGTCTGAATGGACTCTGCGGGGTTGATTGTCAGGTTCGGCGTGGCGCCCGCGGCAAGCGTGACGATCATTGTTTCTCCGATCGCACGACTGAGCGCAAGGATGAAGCTTGCAACGATTCCACTAAGCGCGCCGGGCACGACGATCGTCGAAACGACCTCGATTTTTGTCCCGCCCAAAGCGTACCCTCCCTCGGCGAGCGCCCGGGGCACGGCCCTGATCGCGTCCTCGCTTATCGACGCGACCATGGGTATGATCATGATCCCGACGACGAGTCCAGCGCTCAACGCGTTGTATACGCCGAGCGACGGAAATATTGACTGTAACACCGGGGTCACGAACGTTAAGGCAAACCACCCGTAAACGACCGTAGGGACGCCCGCTAGCACCTCGAGGCCCGGCTTCAGCACGCGCCGGATACGGTCACCGGCGTACTCAGCGATGTAGATCGCGCTGAACAGGCCGATCGGCATGGCGACCAGCGCGGCTATGAGGGTGACGAGAAGTGTTCCGCTGAGCAGGGGCCAAATACCAAACTGTTTGTCGACAAACTGCGGCGTCCACTGCGACTCGGTCAGGAAGCGCAGGACCGAGACATCACGAAAGAACCCAACCGACTCGTATATCAGCGTAGCGGCGATGGCGACTGTCACGAGCACGCTCACGAGCGCGCACCCTGCGAGTACAAAACGGATTATCCGTTCACCAAATCCCCGCCGCGCCTTGACCGCAAGGTCGATATTCCGCGACGCGATGTTCGACGCTCCGTTCACTGGGAGTCGCCGACCAGAATCTCGAGCACGCTGGCACCAGGTTCAGCGTACTTAAAAACAGTTCCCGTTACGCTATTGGACACTCTGTCAGCAACCGCCATATACACTTCCTCAGGTAGCGCTACGTAGCCAACTTCCTCAGACAGCACACCGGCGTTCTCGATGTAGAAATCCACGAAAGTCGAAAGCACGGGGTCGTCGAGTCGGTCGGCACGAACATACACGAACAGCGGCCGTGACAACGGTGCATAGGTGCCCGTACTGATCGTTTCGAGATTAGGGGATACGCAACCCTGGCCAGACTCGCCATCTACGGCGAGCAGCTTCAGGCGGTCTCGATTATTGTCGTAGTAGGCATAACCGAAGAAGCCCAGCGCCGCGGCATCGCCGGCGATACCCTGCACCAGGACGTTGTCATCCTCGCTTGCAGTGAAGTCTGAGCGACTCGCACCGCTCTCCCCGCCGATCGCCTCTGTGAAGTAGTCGTAGGTACCACTATCCGTGCCGGGTCCGTAGAGCTTGATTGGGCGATCAGGGAAGCCTTCGCGAACCTCGGCCCAGGACTTCACTGTACTGCCAGGCTTCCAAATAGCCTCAAGTTCTGTGGCGGTCAGGCAGCTAGCCCAGTCATTCGCCGGATTCACGACGATCGCCAATCCGTCAAATGCGACCGGCAATTCGATGTAGTCGATCCCCGTGGATGACGCCAATTCAATCTCGCTGTCCTTGATTGTCCGGGATGCGTCATTCACGTCCGTTTCGCCACGAAAGAACTTCGCAAACCCACCGCCGGTCCCACTTACGCCGACTGTCACCCGAACTCGCGGATGAACTTTCATAAACTCCTCAGCAACCGCTTCGGTGATAGGGAAAACGGTGCTGGACCCATCGATTTGGACGGCGCCAGACAGCGTGTCTGACGAGCCAGACTCTGTCGCGGACCGGCAGCCGGCGAGGCTCACAGCAACCACAAGCAAAAAGAGTCCCGCCAACCGCGGCGCCGGGTGAATAGTGAGGGAAAGCATGATAAGAGGGGACGTTGATTCGGACTTCTCCTGCGCGAATCATACCCCAACAACCTTAACTCATCGTTACCTAAGTGCTACGCTAGTGTTAAGGGCGGCAGACCGACGCTTGCAGGTACGGTCTTGCGCGTTAGCGACGATGCCCCCGGCCGCCGATCCTTTTTCGATGATAGGTGTATGACGGTGTCAATAGGCCAGAATCCGGCTCTCGACAACACCAGCAATACCCTGTGGGAGGTCCTGATTTGATTCAAGTGTTAATCAGGCAAATCGACCCTAAAGCGCGGCACACATTCAAGCGCGGGCTGACGGCGTTCGTTGCACTGACATTCATCCCTGCCGTCGTGGGCATGGCGTCTTTGAACGCACAGCCCAGCGCGGGCAGCGGGATGTCTGATGAGGCCCTGATTCGCGAAACGTTCAGCGCCTACAAGCGTGCGTTGGAAACGCGAGACGGAGTTGCAGCCGTTGAACTGGTTACGCCCTCATCAATCGCGTATTACAACGCCATGCGCGAGCACGCACTGTTCTCTACGCGAGAGGAACTGCAGGGGCTTGAGGTCTTTGATCAGGTGCAGGCGTTGCTCTTTCGCGTGCGTTTGCCGGCAGACTCACTTGACATGCTCAACGCCCTTGGCACATTCACGCTTGGTATCGAACGGGGCTGGATCGACCAGGGCAGTAACGGGCAACTCGGCCTCGGTACCGTTAGCATCCACCGAGATGAGGCGCTTTCCACCGCGATTCAGGGAGAGGCGGAGACACCGATGCAGCTTTTCCGCTTCGTCCGAGTCAGTGGTCAGTGGCGTCAGGATCTGGTCCACACGATACGCGTGGCGGGTAGCATGCTCAACGAGGCCCAGGCGCTGACTGAAACGGACGGAGCCGAGTTCGTGGCGACGATACTTCAGTACAAGGGCTACGAGATAGGCCCTGAGGCGTGGGAGCCACTTCGTGAGCGCCCAAGAAGTACGCGTTAGTAGTCGACGACCACCAGTGACGCGACGGCCCGGTACATCGTCGTGCGACTACTACCAGCCACTTGTACCTGGCGATCCCTTGACTGGCCCGACGATTTCATCCGTTAGCCAGCCGCCGTAGAAACCTCCAGGCTGCGGCCTGACGCGCTCGCCGTCAACGTGGCACGCCAGCTTTTCCGGGTAGAACGAGAAGTGCGATCGGATCGCGGCAAAGGGCGCGCGTGGGGATTTGTAGCTCCAACCAACCACGCCTTTGGCTGGATCATCGGCAAGCGCCCAGTACTGAGCCGCGCCCTTCCATTCACAGAATGAACTTCCCGGCGCGGGCACCAAGGTGGCCGAGAAGACATCTCTCGCTGGCAGGTAGAACGTCGGCGGACTCGCGGTCTCGAGGATCCGAATTGCCGATCGCGTCGACGCGACGAGCGTGTCCCCAATTCGGACTTCAACCAGTCGCGAGTCCTGCACAACACGAGGAGGCCGCGGGTAGTCCCAGACTGACTCCTGTCCCTCACCCGGTTCCTCGGCAAAGTCTGGACGAACCTGCCCTCTGTATTTCCACACGGCGTTAAACCTCTAACCGGATGCGTCTAAAGCAATGGGGCCCCCAGCCGCGAAGCGCTGGGGGCCCTCTCGAATCAGATAGCTGAGTTGTAGTTCGGGCTGGCCGAACAAGCTGACCCTATCGCCACCAACCCCAACCGGCGCGGCGTCGACGATCGGTCTTCTTCGGGAGCGTCAGCACAGTGCCGTCAGCGAGCACGACGATGAGCCGAAACCTGAATCCGGGGGGAGTCAGGAAGCCCGAGGCAAGCACCGTGGCGGCGCCACCAGCCAGTCCGCTGACATCCGCCCCGAAGGTCGCGGCAACCGCGCTACCGTCAGCTGTCGTCACGTCCAGGACGTAGTTCGACGGGGGGACAGACAGATAGCCGCGGTAGTCTCCGTAGGCGATATCATCAACGAGCGTTCCCACGCCACGCGCCTGAACATCCACCGTTGGCGCATCGGGCGAACCGTGGAATACCAACAGGTCCACGTTCTGCGGATCGGCTGCGGCATCGCGGGCGGGAGCGAAGGGATACAGACTAAACGCGACGTCAAGTCCCTCAGGGTTCTTGTTCCATCTACGCTGCTTCAAGACGCCGTTTGCGACAACGACGTACTTCTCTCCGGCCTGGAGGTCGTAGTCGAAGGTGGCGATCGCGTCTCTCACGCTGCGGGAATAGAACGGGGCAATTGCGACTTCGAGGTCAACGGGCAACTCCAGAAACGGAGTAGCCTTGCGAAAACGGAAGTTGTTGATCGCCAGCTGGCCGTTGACATATACGTCGACGAAGAAGGCGCGAATGTCGGGTGCGTTGTGCACGACCTGGACCATTGCGGTACTCTTCGACTTGCTGAGTCCGCCGAGCGCTTCGGCAAGGATCTCCATCTCGGTGGCCGGCGGGAACTGCTCGAGGGCCTCTTCTTCGCTGGCAACTTCAGCGAGCCGTTCTGCATCAAAAGTATCTCCGACGCTTGCCGGGATGGGCTCCTCGTCGACACCGGTCATTGAAGACTCTGAACAGCCGACGAAAAAGAGCAGCGCGAATAGCGGGATCGAAAGCCGCCACAGGGGATTTTTACGCATTGTGTTTGTTGGGTATGTGCATGGATGGTCTACTGCCTTCCTAACACGTCACCCGTCGCGTATGACTAGCCCCACGAAACTTCCTGCGCAGCCTGCCAGAATGCCCTGATGTTCTCGACGGGTACGTCCGGGTTGATGGTGTTACTCGTGAAAAGCGCGAGCGCCGCGTTATCGCGGCAAACGCGCACGAAACGGTCCACCTCAGCCCGAACATCAGCCGGCGTGCCATGCGGTAGCGTCTGCGTAACCGACATTGCGCCGAAGATCACGAGCGGATCTCCACTCTGTGTACGGCGCTGTACCAGGTCTTCAAGGTGCATCCCGCACTCCTGTTGAAACCCCTGGAGCCCACCTACACCGCAGGCGAGGACATCATCGAGCAGGGACTGGTAGGCGCCATCACAGTGCCAGACGACGCGCGCCCCCACCTCGACCAGCGGCTCAAGTGTGTACTCGAGGAGCGGGAAATACTCGCGTCTCAGGAATTCCGGCGACACCATGGGTCCTTCCTGTGAGCAGAGATCTTCGCCAGTCAGGAACGCCCGCGGCATGATGCCCTCCTGGATCGCGCGGGTGATGACCATTGCTCTAAGCCTGGCTTCTTCAGCGCTGACCTGGATGAGTCGGGTGTACTTGGCCGGGTGCAGACCTAGTGTCAGCATCGCCGCCTCGTATCCGTACTCATGGTACCACAGGCCGTGCGGGATGACCTTCCAATCCGCTGGACACCAGACGATGTCCCCGCAAGCGGACTGGTGACCGCGTATCTCTTCGACGAACTCTCGATACGCCACTTCCAGATCAAACTGCTCGCGCACCTGGTCAAGCGTAGGCAGCGCCTCGATTTCCTCCAGCACACTCTCAACCGAATGCGTGGAGCGATCAGCAACGACATTGTCGTCTACGCAACGGTATTCGTCACGACTTACCGGCTCAAACACGCCGATCAACGCATCAGAACCCAGCGCCTTTTCCGCCTCAACACCCCACCGGTACGTGTCCGCCCAGTACTCGTCTTCAGTACATCCCGCGATTGCCTGGACAGATTCCGGCGCCGCAAGCCAGCCACCAAGAATCGGCGGGCGGTCTGGACGCTCGAGCGCAAACGTCGCGGAGATTCGCTCTTTCCTGGTCATTGCGTCGGCCGGGTTGAGCGTAGAATTTACGAACAGCACGAGCGTCTTACCCGGCTGGTATTTGTCGAGTAGCTTGTCGAGCTTGGCCGGGGCGCACTAGAAGGATTGCCATCGCATCGGAGGTAGCTCAACCCGTTCGGGCAGGTGTGAAAAATCACCGGTCGACCACCATTTGGTGAGTGCCTCGCGAAAGCCGTCAACATCCTCCTGTGCTTCCCGGAGGGCACCGTGTGAACCGCCCTCGACGTGCACAAACCGGTGATTGCGGAATGAAGGCAGCAGCTCGATGGCATTCTCGTATGGGGTGGACGTGTCCCAGTTTCCATGCACGAGCACCGTCGGGACGCGAGTTGTGAAGTCGGCTCGGAAGGCCTCCCCAAGATCCGCATTCCACGGCGTGCACGCGGTATCGTAGAACTCCCAGAGTGGGCCGACGAGTGCTGCAGCCGGATCATTTCGAAGTCTTTCGCCCCGCTGTTTGCTGATGCCGGACGCGCAATCAATCTGATAGAACGCAGCATCGTTCAGCTCGAGGTCGGCGCGCACGCTCAGAATCCGGCGCGCCCCGGCTTCGTAGTCGCCAGCCAGAAGTGTCAACAAGTCGAGTGGCCACGCAGCCATCAGGTATCGAAAGCTTGTACCGCGGGAATACCCGCCCGTGAGCGTCCGGAATGCATCTGCGTCAAGGGTGACAGTAACGGCCTCCTCAGTAGCGGGGTGCGTTGTTCGGACTTCTATCGGATCGGCCGCCACTCGGTCAATGAGATCCTGGTACGCGGCCAACAGACCCTTTTCGGGTATCGACGATCGGAGCTCCTCAGACGATTCGGCGGAAGCAGCGATCCGTTCAAGCGCACCCTTCACCCCCGCGGGCATGTCGTAGGTGTGATCTGGCCCCTCGAGCCCACCGAACGTCGCACGCGCAATCAGCGATGGGTAGCGCCGAATGATTGTCATGCCCCAATGTGATCCGAAGCTCACTCCGACTAGCTGGACCTGGCTGTAACCGAGGGCCTTGGATAGCTCGGCGACGTCTGCGGCCATTTCGTTGACATTAAAGCCAGTCAGATCGAGACCCCGGCCCTCCCACTTCTCGCGGCACGCTCGCGCGGCGGCGATGATCGCTGCGCTGCGCACGGTGTGATCCATCGCCTCAACAACCGAGAGCTCACTGCCCGCCTCGCACGGTGTGGCATGTGACGTTCCGAAACCGCGCTGACCCACGACAATGAGATCAGAGACTTCGGTGTACGGTTCGAGCAAGTTCTCGAAGTAGCCGGGCCTGTCCAGTAGTGGCTGGAGTCCCGGAAAGCCAGGCCCACCGCGTAGCAGGAAGATTGGCGGAGCACCTTCGGGAGCGGCCGCGTTTCGGAGAATCCGGAAGAACTCGACTCCTATGGTCGAATCTGCAACGGTCGATCGGTTGGTCGGAACGGTGATCACGCCGCGTTGAATCACGAGCTGTCGTCCGTCCTCGAGATTCAGCTGCTCATCGAATACAACGAGGTCCCGCTCTGCGACTGGACCGGCTGACTGTTCGCTAATCATGTCGGCGCCATTGCGGTCGCATCCTGACGAGAGAAACGCTGCCGCCAGAACTGCCATGCAGGCAAGCGTCGCGTGTCGAGATGTGGGAGTTGTCATTGCTGTTCGTCCGTCTGGTTGGGTCAAGGCGGTCTCCCGCGGACTCGATGTCGCCCCGGGCGTCCGCCCGATGATCTTCAGATACCTTGACATCAAGATATGTATCTTAACGTAAAGATAATTTGTCTTTGCGTCAAGGTATCTTGCCCAAAAGCACGACAAACGACCATGGCATCGACGCCCGCGGACCAGGACCTGCTGGACCAGCTGATTGCAGACTGGAAGCACGAGCGCCCGGACCTGGACGCAGCGGCAATGCAGATCGTCGGGCGCACGATCAACCTGGCCGGCAAACTCAGATCCAGTGCAAACCAGGCGCTGAAGCCCTTCGAGCTGCACTACACGGACTTCGATGTACTGGCGACTTTGCGGCGCTCTGGCAAACCTTATCGCAAGACACCGACCGAGCTATCTCAACTGGTGCTTCTGACATCCGGCGCCATGACTGCCGCCATCCACCGCCTGGAGAAGCGGGGCCTGGTCTCGCGCGCGCCCGATCCGAGCGACGGTCGCGCGATGGCGGTGGTCCTTACCGTGGAAGGAGTTCGTCTTGTTGACAAGGCGGTTGCCAGCCGATTTGCGGAAGCCGAAACCGCAGTAGCCGCCCTGTCACCTGAAGACCGTGCCAGGCTTGCGGAGCTTCTGCGCACCTGGACCGTGCTCCTCGCCTAGAACTGTTCACTCGCAAAACCACGAACCGTCTTTGAACGCGAAACCGCAGTCGCTTGTTAGGGGATTGGCCCTGGTGCCGGCGGCGGCCATCGTGGTCACCAATGTGATCGGATCGGGCGTCTTCATCAAGGCGCGCGTGATGACGTGCAACGTCGGCTCGCCGTGGCTTGTGCTCCTGGCGTACGCGCTTGCCGGCGTGCTGACGCTAGCGGGCGCGATCAGCCTTTCGGAGCTGAGCACCATGATGCCGCGCGCCGGTGGGACCTACAACTACATCGGCGCGGCCTTTGGGCGACTCTGGGCTTTTCTGTTCGGATGGATGGAGACGTTCATAGATGGTGCCGGCTCGAGCGCCGCGCTGGCGATCGTGTTCATCATCTTCTTCAACGACCTCCTTGGCGGAACGCTCTCCGACAACCAGGCGGCGCTGTTAACCGTAGCGACTATTGTCGCCGTAACCGTACTCAATCTGGCCTCGGTCAAGGCAAACGGATTCATCGCTACGGCGATAACCGGGCTCAAGGTGCTGCTCGTTGTGGGCATAGGCGTTTCGGCCTTCCTGCTCGCAGATGGGGCCTGGGCCAATTTTGGCGCGAGCGGCGCCGAGGGCGTGTGCGAAGGCGTTGCCGAAAGTGCCCGTCTCGGCGCCACGGGTTTTGGCGCGGCGATGGTCGGCGCGCTCTGGAGCTACAACGGGTGGGCCGTCGTCACCTTCATAGCCGAGGAAGTCGAAAACCCGCAACGTACGTTGCCGCGGGCGCTCGTTGGTAGCAGCATCCTGCTGATTGTACTGTACCTACTGATCAACGCCGCGTATTTCTACGTCCTCACCCCGGATGCCGTCGCCAGCGTACCGGAGTCCTCCTCGGTCGCCGCGGCCGTGTTGGTGCGCATGCTGGGCGCCGGTGGCGCTGCGATCATGGCAGCGGGCTTGATGTTGTCGTCGTTCGGCTCACTCCACTCCAACAACCTCTCGATGTCCCGCGTCACATTCGCACTGGCCCGGGACGGCCTCCTTCCCCGCGCGCTCGCCAAGGTCTACCCGAAGTCACGAATCCCCGGCAACGCGGTGATCTTGATGGGCGTATGCGCGATTGGGTTTGCGCTGACCGGCACGTTCGACATCATGACCGACATGATCGTTTTTGCACTGCTGCTGTTCAACGGTCTCGCCGTGGCATCAGTGTACGTGCTGCGTCGCAAGCTGCCAGAGGCACCGCGTCCATACCGCACGTGGGGCTACCCCGTTGTCCCCGCGCTCTTCCTGATTGCGACCGCCTACCTCATGGTCAACACGCTGATCGCGACGCCGGGGCGGGCGCTGGCGGGGCTCGCCATCATCGCCCTGGGCCTACCCGTCTACTGGTACTACGCCCGCGACAAACCTCCTGCTCAACTCGAAGACTGGATGCACGGCGACTAAGTCATTCGCTACCAGACTAAATTCGCACCTGCTACCGTTCGCCGACGGGCACACCGGGCCTCGTCGTTTCGATGAACATCGGCATCGGTGACGGAGGCAGACCAAGTTCTGCCTTCGACGCGTTAACCATTTGGCGCACATCTTCCAGCAGCGCGGGTGCGTCGTAAACGATCCCGTCCTTTATCGTCCATCGCACGCCGCCAACCCGCTCGACCTCACCCGTGTCGTCGTTCAGCCGGAGTGCGCCCGTGCCGAACAGGACGTTCAGGTTCTGGAGGGGGTTCTCCCCAACGACCACAAAATCCGCAAGCTTGCCGACCTGAATGCTTCCGATCTCATGGTCCAGGCCCGATGCTTCTGCACCAAGTAGTGTTGCAGACCGGATAACTTCGAGCGGATGAAAACCGGCCTCGCGCATGAGGGTCATCTCCTGGATGTACCCGAATCCGTAGAGATTGTAAATGTACCCGGAGTCGCTGCCGATGGTGACGCGGCCACCGCGGTTCTTGTACTCGTTGACAAAAGTCATCCACAGGCGATAGTTCTCCTTCCAGTCGAGTTCGTCGTCCAGCGTCCAATCAAACCAGTACGAGCCATGCGCGTCACGACTCGGTCGGTAGAACCGCCAGAGCGACGGCATGGTGTAGATCGAGTGCCAGATATTTCGGCTTTGCCGAGACAGGTCACGGCTTGCGAGGTACGCTACGAACGTGGGATCAATCGTGAAGTCCAACGCTAGCAGTGAATCCATGACGGCGTTCCAGTGGTCGCTGAACGGCGGTGCGGCCTGCCGCCACAGTCGACCAGCCTCGCCAAAACGGTGTGCTTCGTTCTGATAGTTGTAGTCCGGCGGATAGTCCTGAATCACGCGATCCGCGAAAAGCGCCTCCGGTAGTCCATACCAGTGCTCCATCGAGGTCAAACCGAGACTGGCCGTGCGGAGCACGTTCATCCGCGTCACGTTCAGCTGCGCGTGATGTTCTGTTGACCTCAGACCGATCGCCTTCGCCTCGGTCAGCGCTGCCGTCAAAATCTCGGGCGGTGCACCGAAGAACTTGATTCCGTCAGCGCCTTTCGACTTGACCCACCGCACCCACTCCCGTGCTTCTTCCGCTGTGCTGATCGGGCTTTCCGCACCCTGACCAAAAATGGGAAACGCGATGATGCGCGGCGCGGTAATCTCGTTCGCCGCGCTCCGCCGCTTCACCTCCATCAGCCAGTCGACGCCCGGTGCGCCAACATCGCGCGTGGTCGTGATGCCGTGGGCCATCCAAAGCTTCCGAACGTATTCGACCGGAACACCTTGCCCCGAGCGCGCCGTGTGTTGATGACCGTGATTGTCAACAAAACCCGGCAACACGTACATCCCGGATACATCAATCTCGCGGTCGCCACCCGCCGGCCGACGCGCCGGGTCAATCGGCAAACCAGGATAACCCACCACGCGAATCTCCGTGATGCGGTTGTCCTCAACCACGATGTCAACGGGGCCGATGGGAGGTGCGCCGGCACCGTCAATCATGATCCCGCCACGCAGAATGAGCCGCTCGTATGGACCCTCCCCCTCCGCCCGGGGCGGGCCGGTGCTGATGTCCTGGGCGACGGACTGGCTGGTGAAGAGCGAGGCGACGAAGAGAAGGCTGGTAAACCGGGTCATAATGTGCTCTTTCTCAGGTACACGCGATTGACAGGTCTAATTGCGAAGCCACTCGACGAGCGCGACAATGTCTTCTCCCGGCACGAACACGAGCAGCGATGCAATCATGATCCATTGGAAAAGGTGCATCCGCATCAGGTAAGCGAGCGTCACATGCAGGCCCGCCACGGCAGCGAGCGCAAAGTAGCGTGTTGCGTCAAACCACACCAGCACACCACCCGCGAACTCAGCAGCGAGCGTTCCATACGTGGCCAGCCGATGAGCGAAGCGGCCATCGAGTTGGGCTGGTAGTCGTCGACGCCTATGCGACAGCAGGTTCGAGGCGTAGTGGGTTGCCACGCCTGCCCGCCAAGTATTGCCCTTCAGCTTGCTTGTGAACGTGTAGACGTACAATATGGCAATCTGAATCTGCATGAGCCGCAGTGCCCACGGCACGATAGTCTGTGGCTTCGGCGTCGGTCCGTCAGCGGCGAGCGCGGCGTCCACCGACCAGATACTCCCCGCGCCGGAGAAGATGAGCAGGAAGCACATGATCTTGAGAACGGCATCGCCGGAATGCAGCACGTGCCGGTTGCGATGATGAACTGAGGCAGCCCCTGCAAGCGCGGCAGCGGCGGCCACCGGCGTCGCGATGCCGATGCTGACGCAGAAGCCAGCAAGCCCATAGATCACGAGTATGATGGAAACGGTTGCCTCCGACCGTGGAAGCCACCTGAACAGCGAGAAATAGAAATAGTCATGACTACCCTTCCACGCATCGAAGGAAAGCAGGCCCGTTGGGCTCAGCATGATACGGTGGCTTCTGGCATAGATGACCGCGTCAGCCAGCACGAGCAATCCGATAACGATCCTGAACAATGCAAGTCCCGACGGGTCGATCGGTTCGTAGAAGAATGTGTTCCACCATCCAGGCATGTGTTAGACCTGCACCTCCTCCGACCACACCGTTCTAATTTGCAATGCCTGCTCGTCCCGAGGTCCACCCGGTTTCGGCGACGGATACAGGTATTCTCGAAGTTCCACGGCGACCGGGGCGACACTAGCGTCTTGAGCAGCTTGTCTCCCGTCACCGGGAGGCGCATCGGACACCCGTCTGCGACCACGCCACTGCTCCAGGGCGTATGCACAAAGCGCGGGCTTGATGTAGTTCGTGACCTTCAGGTTCAGTTTGTACTGAAAGGAAATGAAGCGGAGGCCATTCGCCCTTTCGAAACCTGAGTCGTCAGCCAGCCCGGGAAGCGGCACGACCTCGAAAGTGCCGTCGCCGAAGAGGACGCCGGCAACGATGATTCGAGTGTGGTCAGGGACTTCTGGTGCGTACATGGTCCAGCCATGCCATAGCCCGATCCACGTCAGCGGTCGATAGACCAACTCGATGACGCGCCGAACAACGCGGCCCCTTCGCTGGCTCCAGAGGACCATGAAGGACAATATGTACAGGATGAATGCGTCGAGGAGCATGGCGACCACGTTACGAATACGATCGATTACATTGGTATCCATGGACGCCGCTTTCTTCACACTCTACCAGCAACTTGCACGCGAAGGGCCGGGTGAACCCGAGGACGTCGCCTGGGCGACCTCTGTTGCTCAGATTAAAAGCAACGCGTCGATTTGCGACGCCGGCTGCGGGTCAGGGGCGGATATTCGAGCGTTGCTCAAGGCTGCACCGGTCGGACAAGTGCTTGCCATCGACGCGCACGAACCGTTTGTCGAAGAGGTGCGAGCGCGCGTCGGCAACGACCCGCGGGTCACGGTCCGCGCCGGCGACATGGGTGCCGTTGAAGGCCCGTTCGACTTCATATGGTGTGCGGGAGCACTCTATTTCCTTGGTGTAACAGAGGGATTGGAGCGTTGGCGCAACGCGCTGGCACCCGACGGCTTGGTAGCCTTCTCTGAGCCATGTTGGTTTAACAGCCCACCTCCGGCGACCGGTCCGGCGATGAATTTCTGGGCGGAATACCCGGCAATTACGGATGCTGCCGGGATCGACCGGCGCGTGCGCGCCGCCGGATTTGAAACTATCGCGACGCGGCGGATCTCAGATGCCGCCTGGGCCACGTATTACAAGTCGCTGCAGGCCCGGGTTGTCGAGCTGCGCCCGCGTGCCAAAGCGGACCCCGAACTGCGCGCCGTACTTGAAGCCGGGCAGGAGGAGATCGACGGCTGGGAGCTGGCACGGCACGAGTCAGGCTACCTGTTGAGCGTAGTGCGGATGGCAGCCAGCCCGTGACCTGAGCCATGTAGTCTCGCGGTCACTTGCGAATAATTACACAGGCGGCCGGATTTTCGGACTTGGTGAATTAGCGTGCTCTTGCGTCTTGGTATACAAGAAGACCAAAACCCCACGAAACATGTCTATTCTCCAACTTCCCGCTTCAGCACGCCTGCCGCTTGCCGATCGCCCGAATACCGCCGTCATCATGCTTGCGATCGCGGTTTTGTTCGGGGCGTGCTCCTCGCCCGAATCGGCCACAACAAATTCCGCGGCCGTGGCCGTGGCTGACGCCAGCGGGGCAGCCCTCGGCAGCGTTGCACTACCGGGCTCGTGTGCCGGAGACGCTGGCGTACATCTGAACCGCGGACTCGCGCTGCTCCACAACATGACATACATCGAGGCCGCAGGGCACTTTGCGTCCGCCGCCAACGTCGATCCGGAATGCGTATTCGCCTACTGGGGCGAGGCGATGACAATAGTTCATCCGCTCTGGCCTGACGTACCCTCCGCGGAAGGGCTGGAACGCGGCGCGGCGCTTCTGGCGACGGCTCGGGCCGCGCGCGCCCTGACGGAGCGCGAGGAGGCATACGTGTCAGCACTCGAGGCATACTTTCACGATGCCGCGACCACGACCGAGACCCAGCGCCTTGCGAGCCTATCCGAGGGCTGGCGGCTTGCCGTAGAATCGGCACCCGCAGACGTTGAAGCGAAACTGTTCCATGCGCTTTCGCTCATCGCCCTCGCCGGAGGTGCCGAGGACCGCGTCGGCGCGCGTGCGGCGGCCGGGCAACTCGCTGAAGAGGTGCTCGAAGTCGTTCCGGATCACCCCGGCGCGTTGCACTATCTCATTCACGCGTACGACCATCCAGCGCTCGCACAAAAAGCGCTTGACGCCGCGCGAGTTTACGGCGCCGTCGCGCCCGCGAACTCTCACGCGTTGCACATGACATCTCACATCTTCACGCGCGTCGGCGACTGGGAGCAGTCCATCAAGTTCAACGAGCGCGCTGCAGACGCGGCGTTGGCCCAGGGTCACGCGGACGCCGTTTCTTTCCACTACCTGCACGCAGCCGACTATCTCGTTTACGCGGCGTTGCAGCGCCTGGATCTTGGACGTGCACTGTCGGTGTGGGAGAAGATCGAAAACATCGACGGCCCGGTCGCAGACCACGCCGCTACGGCCTATGCCTACGCGGCAGTGCCCGCCCGAATCGCCCTCGAACAAGGGAACTGGACAGCTGCTCGCCAACTGAACGAACGGTACCCGTCAGTCGTGAACTGGGATAAGTACCCGCACCTTGAGGCAATTACCGTCTTTTCGCGGGCGATGGGCGCC
>JANQRN010000009.1 GCA_028284545.1 Rhodothermales bacterium
TCGATTTGTGCTGACAAACAATGAGCAGTTCCTCAGCTCGAGTCGCGCCAACGTACCGCACCCGGTCCTCCTCGGCGGCACGAAACAGTTGCTCGCGCCCGGAGTCTTCCGCCCAACCTTCGGGTTGCGCCAGAGTTTGCCCTTTCGAGAGGACGGCCATTGACAACATGGGCGCCCCCCCTACCCGGGAAACGTGCGGTTCAACCCAGTTCTGACGAGTATTGCGACCCGCGTCTGCGAGCACGACAACGCGCGACTCCAGGCCCTTCGCCTGGTGTACCGTCATGATTCGCACCACATCTGAACGACCGACCTCAAGTGTCATCGTCTCAATCGTCCCCACCGTATCCCGCACCAGTTTGCGCAGTTCTGCGAGTATAGCGACCCAGCTTTTTCCCTCCGCAGACCATTGCCTGACGTAAGAAAGAACCCTGAGAAGACTACCGGCGCGAAGCGTGCCACCGTCGAGAGTTGCGGCATGCGGCAGCAACCCGAAGACATCAAGTATCTGCTTGATCGCCGCATACGGTGGCTGCGTACTCAGAACCCGATCCGCAAAACGTAACTGCTCACATGCACGTACCAGACCGGCGGGAGTCGCGTCCGCACCGGCGTCCGCGCTCGCGTTCTCAACCCTCTCGCACGCGTCGTGGTAGAAGAAATTGCCGCCGCCGCGCCTGAAGTGATAGAAGTCGCGGTCGCTCAGCCCGATCAGCGGTCCCCGCAGGTATTTGAAGAACGCAACCGGGTTTCCAGGCCGCTCAACGACTGACAGCACATCGATGAGAAGCGAGAGTTCTTCGGATTTACCTAGTTGATCACCTCCCGAGATGTCGTACGGAATCCGAAGCCCTTCCAGGGCACGCGCGAAGGCGCCAAGGTTCGCACGTTCCCGCGCAATGATGAGGAAATCGCTTGGCACAGCTGCACCACGTGCAACCGCATCAGCTATGTAGCGTGCGAGCCTGGTTGCCTCCGCTTCGGCAATCGATTTGCCACGATCGAGATCACCTGTGTCGAGCAGCTGAACGGGCAGACCCCACGTCGACGTACTTCCCATCGACGGTGCGGGCTTCAGAGGCGCGAATGGCGCCTGAAACTCGGGACCACTTCCATCTTCAAGCACACGTTGCAGCACGGCATTCAACTGCTGACACAACTGTCCGCTGCTGCGGAAACTTGTTGTCAGGTTCACGACGCGTCCGCCATGCCGCTCGATGAGCTCGGAGACCGCCCTGAAAGTCTCAATGTCGGCCCGTCGAAAGCGATATATCGACTGCTTCTCATCACCCACGATAAAGAGACTCCCGGGACGTGGAATGACGTCAGCCCAGCGCTGCTGTTGCACATCCGTAGATGAGAGCAACAGGAGCATTTCAGCCTGCATCGGATCGGTGTCCTGGAATTCGTCCACAAACATCCGCCGGTAGCGCCCCTGAAAGTGTGCGCGTACTTCGGGGTGATCTCGAAGGAGCGCGACTGACCGCTCCAGCAGATCATAGAACGTTACCAGGCCGTTGCGGCGTCGATATCGCTCGTAGTACGCAACAGCTGCGTCAGCCGCCGGCGCAACCCGCGTGTACGCGTACTCCCGCCACGCGCGAAGCGCCGGCTCAAGTACCTGCCGCATTGCGGGTATTCGTTCATCGCGATACTGCTTCGCTACACCCTTGTCCTTCCATCGCTTGAGGACGACGACACTGCCCCTGGTTCCAGCATCGACTCGGCGCAGAAACTCCGCCTGGCGCAGGGTGGTGTCGACGCCATCGCGCGTTATCGTCAATACGGCCTTTCGCGCCATCCGCGAGTATTTGTCCTCGTCTTCCCACCGATCTGGCAGGTGAGGTAGGCTGTCCTGTATCAGCCGAGCCGCCGCGTTGACCGCTTCACCCAAGTCGGGCTGACCGGCGACCGTCGGCTTGAGCGGAAGGTCTGCAAAGTCGTAGCGGATGCGCAGAAAATCTATCAAGTCGTGCGGCCTGATCCCGACCTCAGTCAGTCCGGCCAGTAGCGGACCGTCGCGTTCGTACAACGACTCGATAAACTCGTCCCACACCTCCTCTCTGACTGCTACGTCATCGCGTTCGTCCAATTCAATGAAATCGGGCGGCAGGCCCGCTTCGACCGGTCGTTCGCGAAGCAGTCGCGCACAAAACGCATGTATTGTCCCGATGAAGCAATCGTCGATGTGCTGCAGCGCATCGCCCAGACGTGCTGCCTCTTCCTGAACTATCGGATCGTCCGACTGCGCCAGGCGGTCGTACTCTGATGAAAGTTGTCCTGCAAATCGTTGTTTCAGTTCGCCGGCGGCCTTACGGGTGAAGGTGATCGCCGCCATCTCATCGACATCACAAACACCGCGTTGTACACACGCGACCATGCGCCCTAATAGCTCATGCGTCTTCCCCGCGCCGGCGCCAGCCTTGACAACAATGTTGCGGTCGAGCGAACGGACGATGACATCCCGGGCTTCCTGGTCAGTCAGCTCAGGCGGTTGACCGAAGAGGTCAATTTGACTCACGGCTGCCCCCCTCCACTAACCCAGGCGATCAGTTGCTGACCAACATCTGGTTCGCGATCAAAGACGGTAAGACTGTTGATGTCGTCGACCGTACGCCGCTCATCGCTACACACTTCTCGGTAGTCGCAAAACTGGCAAGCGCCTTTCGCCGATGCGCGCCAACTTCCGCCGCCGACCTTCTTCTGGTAATGGGGAAACGCACCCATTTCTGCCATCACGAACAACGGCCTAAGTGCGTCGGCAAGAAATGATCGCGGCGGAACCGTCTCTGCCATCCGACGCCCGTGCTCTCGGTCATTGACAAAGAGGTAGCCCGATCTGGACACGCTCACCTCGCCGCCCCCAACCATATCCATCTCCTCGAAAGCGTACGCATATAACATCCACTGTAGGTGCTGGACCGTGGAGCGCAGGTCGGCATTCTCGAAATCGATGGCTCGCCCGGTCTTGTAGTCCCAGACCTCGTACTCGTTCGCACTTCCGGAAACCCGGTTTACGCGGTCTATGCTGCCGCGCAACGTCAGAGTCACGTCTTCGGATAGTGCCACCGGCAACGGCGGATGGGCGTCGTCATGTCCAAACTCGAGCTCAAAGGCCACCGGTTCAGCCAGAGAATGCTCCTCGTCACGCAGAAAGACCATTGCGGATCTTTCGAGCCGGTTTCTATCGCTCTCGACAGCGGCGACACCTGGGGCCGTTCGGGTGTCAGCACGCTCCTGCAGCAACGTATCCAGTGTGTCCATCAGGAGCTCCTCGTGCGCAGCAACGCTTGCACGCTCTCCGCGATTCTGAAGCTCTGTCATAAACCGATAGTAGAGCTCGTGCAGGACCGACCCGATCTCGCGTGCCTCCAACCATTGGCCGGGTTGCAGTCGCGGCTCATCCGGCGGGTACACCTTCAACACATTGCGAACGAAGTATCGGTAGGGGCAGGCCGCAAGCGTTTCCAACCGAGAAGCTGAGAGCGTCGCACCGGCTCGAAGCGAAAGTTCCGGCGTCGCGTGCCCGAGGAATCCCGACCACTCATTCAAACCGGGGCTGTGCCGCAGCCTTTCCGCTTCATATCCAGCAACCAGGCCCGGGTACTGACCCGCAACCGATTCTTTGAACGCGACCGTTTCCCGCTGGCTCAACAGCAAGTCAGCGTCGGATAGTGCGGATGTTGGCGCCGGCACCAGTCCATACGCGCCGA
>JANQRN010000016.1 GCA_028284545.1 Rhodothermales bacterium
CCAGCGCCGATAGAACCGCAGACAACCCCGCAAAGCCGACAATCGCCGCGACGACGATCGAGTCATCATCATGGGCAGCAACCTCGGCCGACGCATCTGTCCCTACCAGGATCTCGATACCCGATCCGTCGAGGCGAGCAGCCACGTGCGAGGCCACCTCACGATCTGCCACCGCCACGCGTTTCGGTTGATAGCGCAGCGCCTGCTCTACCAGCAGATCTGCGTTGCTGTTCGCTGTAAGCGCATTTACGACGAAGCGACCGGGAAGCGCGTCGACGATTTGCAGCGTCTGCGTCCCGATGGATCCTGTTGAACCAAGAATGCAGAGGCCGGATGGGGATGACACTGTCTAGCGGCCCAGGGCGGGCGCCGATTGCACGAGAATGGAATAGTTTGGGCGAAAACGAAACATACGATCCGCCTTTGCAATATTAAACCGCCTGTCAACTCCCCCGACTCAATGCGTTTCGTGCCCAGATTCCTCTTCGCGCTCTGCCTGACGCTCGCCGTTGGCTCGATCCAGCCGGTCGCTGTCGCACAGACGCCGCCCGAGGAGGCCGCCCGTTTCCAGTTGGCTGACACCTACTTGCGGTCCGGGCAGTTTGATCGGGCGATCGCAATCCTGGAGGGGCTTTACCGCGACAACCCGGAGTATGCGTACTTCTCGAAGCTGGTGAGTGCCTTTGAGAGCACCAAACGGTACGCCGACGCGATCGCGTTGATAGACGCCCGCCTGGAATCTGATCCGAACCCCGTTACGTTGTGGTCTGAGCGCGCCAGGCTGCTCTATCTGGACCAACGACCCGACGAGGCCACATCGGCGTGGGAAAACGCTGTCGCGGCGGCCCCAGATCAAGAGATGACATACAGACTAGTGTACCAGTCGATCGCCGGCGTGCGCGAATTCGAGAAAGCATCCGCCCTACTGGTCCGCGGTCGAAGCACGCTCGGTGATTCCAGCCTCTTTCACCAGGAGTTGGGGTATTTGTACGGCATGTTGTCGGAGCACGGCAAGGCGATGGAGGAATACCTGGCGCTCATTGCGAAGGACGAGCGCCAGCTTTCAAATGTGAAGTCACGCCTTGGCCGCGCCGCGGGCCAACCAGGTGTCGTGTCAGCCTCTGTAGAGGTGGTTGAGCGCGGTGTGAAGTCAAATCCGTTGAATCGGTCGTTCCGTGAGTTGCTCGGATGGCTCTACCTCGAGGCCGGTCTGTATCCTCCTGCGCTCGAGACGTATCGCGCTATTGACCGCCTCGAGTCTGAGAACGGACGTGTCCTCTTCACCTTTGCGGGCCAGGCTTCTGCTGCAAAGGCGTTTGACGTTGCGCTCGAAGCGTACACCGAGATTCTGGACAAACACGGAACTCGGCCCATCGCGTCAGAAGCGCTCCGGGGAAAAGCCGAGATGCATCGCCGGTGGGCAAACGCCATGAACGAAGCGCGCGAAGCTGTCGACAAGAACGGCAACAGCGCCAGGCAACACTTCCAGCTCGCCCTCGAATCTTTCGAAGAGTATGCATCGCGCTACCCGTCGAGCCCGAACCTTCCCTACGTTCTGCTGGATGTTGCCCAGCTGAACCAGGATGTCTTTTTCCGATTCGCGCCGGCGAAGGGAACACTTGAGACCGTTGTAGCGCGATATCCGAATCACGCGGCAGCAGACCGCGCTGCCTTCCAGTTGGGACTCCTCCACCTATCAGAGGGACGTCTCGACGACGCCCGGATTCAGTTCTCACGTCTGGAACAGAGGCTTCGCACTGGCGACCTGGCGGAACAGGCGCGATATGAGATCGCGATGATACACTTCTACCTGGGCGAGTTCGATGCCGCGGACGCGCTCATCGCCGCGCTCAAAGAGAACACCTCGAACGACACCGCGAACGATGCCATCGGAATGCGGGTACTGTTGTTTGAAGGACGTGGGCCTGATTCCCTCTCGACGCCGATGCTACAGTTTGCGCACGCACGGCTCTTGACACGGCAGCGGCAATTTGAAAGCGCGCTCGAAACGCTTCGCCAGATGCGCGCCGGGTACGCCGGTCACGCTCTCGTCGACGATGCCCTGTTCGAAGAAGCGGAGATTCTGGTAGAGCTCGGTGAGTACGAGAGCGCGTTTCAGCTCTTCGCCGAACTACCGCTGCGCCACCCAACGAGTTTTCTGGCGGACCAAAGTCTATTCAGGGCCGCTGCCCTACAGGAAGACCAACTTGGAAATCCAGAAAAAGCGATTGAGTTGTTCAATCGCCTGATGACAGAATACCCCGGGTCTTTGCTTGCGGGAGAAGCCAGAATGCGAATCAGAATGCTGCGGGGAGACAATGTTTGACGATCTGAGAACCGCTTCGCTGGTGGCGATGATAGCCGCGCTCTCGATGGCTATCGCTCCCAGCAGCCAGGCCCAGGACATACTTGTGCCGATGGACGCGGTACAGGCAGACCACTTGAAGGCGTATGGCGTGACCTACTGGGCGCTGACGAAGGGGATTGAGGTCGACTGGCTATTGAACTACCGCGGAGGGTCGTTCCTGATTCCCTATGACAACGCTGTTGAGCAAGAACTTCGTGTCCGGGGTGTCTCGTTTGAACGGACCTCTGGCGCGCAGTCGGCGGCGATCATCCAGGATGTCGAAAGCGAAAGCAACAACACGGCCGTTGTCAAACTTGAGAAGGCGCCCCGCGTTGCTGTTTACGCGCCCGAGCAGACCTTGCCATGGGACGACGCCGTTTTACTGGCGCTGACCTTTGCCGAGGTCCCGCACGAATTGATATACGATGAGGACGTCCTTGACGGAAAGCTTGCGGAATACGACTGGCTCCACCTGCACCACGAGGACTTCACCGGCCAGTACGGAAAGTTCTACACGTTCAGGTCGCTACCCTGGTACATAGAGCAACAGCGTCAGGCCGAGGCCACCGCCCGCAGCCGCGGGTTTCAGAAAGTGAGTCAGCTCAAGCTTGCTGTGGCCCAAACGATCAGACGTTACGTTGCCGACGGCGGATTTCTGTTTGCCATGTGCTCGGGGACCGACACATTCGACATTGCGCTGGCGGCAGCTGACACAGACATCGTTCCGCAGGAGTATGATGGCGACCCGATTGACACCGACGCCCTCTCTCAACTGGATTTCGACCAGACGTTCGCGTTCCACAACTTCCGACCGATTTTCAACGCGAACGAGTACGAACACGCCAACATAGATGCCGGGCTTCCGCCGGCCCAGATCCGCAACCCGGCGACGGACTACTTCACACTGTTCGAGTTCTCGGCCAAATGGGACCCGGTCCCGACGATGCTCACCCAGAATCACGTCTCTTCAGTGAAGGGCTTCATCGGGCAGACAACGAACTTTCGGAAGGAAACGGTCAAGCCTGGCGTGGTGGTCCTCGCTGAGGCGCCCGGCCGCAATGAGGTCCGTTATCTTCACGGCACGTTTGCCCAGGGCACGTTTACGTACTACGGTGGGCATGATCCGGAAGACTATCAGCACTATGTTGGCGACCCGCCGACGGACTTGAACCTGCACAAGAACTCTCCCGGTTACAGGCTCATCCTGAACAATATTCTCTTCCCCGCAGCTCGAAAGAAAAAGCAGAAAACGTGACAACGGATCAGCCCGCCGCAAGAACGGTCAAGGACTCTTCGTGCGTAATGAACGAGATCGTTCTACCGAACGACACGAACAATCTTGGCAACATGATGGGCGGGCGACTCCTGCACCTCATGGATATCTGTGCAGCGATATCGGCGCAGCGGCACACGAACCACGTCTGCGTGACGGCATCCGTGGACCACGTGGAGTTTCAGTCGCCGATACACCAGGGTGAGATTGTGACACTCCGAAGCAACGTCAATCGTGCTTTTCGGACGTCCATGGAGGTCCAGATCAGCGTATGGGCGGAGAACGCACTCGAGCGCACCATCAGGAAGTGCAATAAGGCCTTCTACACGTTTGTTGCCGTCGACGATAACAACCGCCCGGTGAAGGTGCCGCAAATCGTAGCTGAGACCGAGGCCGAAAAACAGTGCTACGAGAATGCGGCGAAGCGGCGCGAAGTCCGTCTTATTCTGTCGGGTCGTATGAATTGGGAAGACGCGCACCACCTCAAGGATGACCTCTTCAACGCCCTCACGGAACGCTAGCCGCGACGTACTCTTCAGCCGCGTGTTGGTCACGGGTGCGAACGGACTCCTGGGGCAGGCCCTTGTGCGGCGGCTGGCTCGAGCGCCCGAATACGACGTCCTAGCCACGGCGCGCAACGAGTCGCTGTTCGTTCCAGACGTTTCGTGTGGGTACACGCCACTCGACATCACCGAGCCAGACGCCGTACGACGCGTCTTCGAAGACTTCTCCCCAAGCGCCGTGGTCAATTGCGCCGCGATGACCCAGGTCGACGCTTGCGAGACAGAGCGCGACACTTGTTGGCAGGTAAATGTCGACGCCGTTGACAATGTCGCGCGGCAATGCGCCCGAATCGGGGCACGCCTCATACAGGTCTCGACAGATTTCGTCTTTGACGGCGAATCGGGGCCGTATCGGGAAGAAGACAGGCCTGCCCCGGTCAATTTCTACGGGAAATCCAAGCTGGCGTCCGAGAACGTCACGCGCAATGCGGGCGATGGTCGCTGGGCGGTTGCCCGAACGATTCTCGTCTACGGCGCAGAGGCTCGGCTATCGCGATCAAACATCATGCTCTGGGTGCTGCGGGAGCTGTCGGCGGGGAAACCAATAAATGTCGTTACGGATCAGGTCCGGTCACCTACGTATAACGTGGACCTTGCCACGGGCATTGAGCGAATGCTGCGCAAGCAGGCTCATGGCGTCTACCACCTCGGCGGACCCGAGATGCTCTCAGTTTTCGAGTTCGCTCGCCGCATCGCGAGAGTTTTCGAACTCGACGAATCGCTCATCAGTCCGACTGATGGGTCGAAGTTCCAGCAGACTGCGCGGAGACCACCGCGCACGGGGTTTGATCTCGCCAAGGCCGAACGCGATCTCGACTATCATCCGCGCAGGATCGACGCCGCCCTGCGCAGTATACTTCGGCGTCAGCCATCCATTCTCAGTTGAAGCAAGGCAGTATTTGAGATGCTCGACCTGGAACTCATCCGTTCGAAGCCCGACCTCATAAGAAAGGCGATATCCGATAAACGCGCCGGTGACCCAGCGTCGGTTGAATCGCTACTGAAGGCTGACGAGGCGCACCGCTCGGGAATCACTGAGTTGCAACAGCTGCAAGCGACTGCGAATAAGCTCGCGCGCCAGATCGGCGAACTGATGCGCTCGGGCGATCGCGAAAGCGCTGCACCGATCATTGCAGAGAACGCCAAGCTGAAAGAAAAGGTGAAGCTGCTCGAGCAAACCGTGCGGGACAAAGAAACACAGGTGCATGACCTGTTACTGGAAATCCCAAACATCCCCCACTCCTCGGTCCCAGTCGGCGCCAGTCCAGACGACAACGTTGTCGCATTCGAACATGGTTCGCGTCCGTCCTTCGGATTTGATCCAAAGCCTCACTGGGATCTCGTTGCTGACAGCAGTCGGGAGCGGAGCCTGGTCGACTTTGAGCGTGGCGCCAAGGTAACCGGTGCCGGCTTTCCCGTATACCGCGGGCCGCTTGCCCGTCTTCAGCGCGCGCTCATAGCGTTCTTCTTTGAACACGCGACAAATCGCGGCTACGAGGAGCTGCAAGTGCCGCTGGTGGTGAACGAAGACAGCGCCCGCGGGACGGGACAACTGCCTGACAAAGAAGACCAGATGTACACTGCCCCGCGGGACGGGCTCTTCTTGATCCCAACGGCGGAGCTACCCGTAACAAACTTTCATCGTGACGAGATCCTGGATGCCGATTCGCTTCCTCTAAAGTATGTCGCGTACACGCCGTGCTTCAGACGAGAGGCGGGCTCCTACGGAAAGGAGGTTCGCGGACTCAATCGCATTCATCAGTTCGACAAAGTGGAGCTCGTGCACTTTGTGCGCCCCGAGGACAGTTACGCGGCACTCGAAGAACTCCGCCAGGACGCAGAGGACCTGCTCGTGCAACTTGAGCTCCCCTATCGCAGGCTGCTCATGTGCACTGCCGACATGGGGTTCACCCAGGCGAAGAAGTATGATCTGGAGATCTACAGTGCGGGACAGGATCGGTGGTTGGAGGTGTCTTCCATCTCCAATTTCGAGGCTTTCCAGTCTCGAAGAATGAAGATCAGGATGCGAAAAGCGAACGCGTCGCCCGAGCTCCTGCACACGCTCAACGGCAGCGCACTCGCGTTGCCGCGAGTTGTCGCAGGGCTGGTCGAGAACGGACAGCAGGCTGACGGCACGGTACTACTGCCAGCCGCACTGCATCCCTTTTTCGGCGACAAAGAGTTCAGGACGTCATGAGCGGTAGGCGTGTTGTAGTCGCCGGAGGAAGCGGTTTCATCGGATCCCGCATCATCGAGGCCCTCCTCAAAAAGGGCTACGCGCCTGTCGTGCTTACGCGGTCTCCGGATTCCGACCGTGGCGACGGCGTCCGCGAAGCCCACTGGGACGGGAAGACCGTCGGAGATTGGATTGCCGAAATTGACGGAGCCCACGCAATCGTTAACCTCGCCGGTTCGACCGTTGATACCCGGCACACGCCGGAAAACAAGAAGCGAATCATCAATTCCCGGGTTGACTCAACAAGCGTTCTCGGCGAAGCGGCGAGTCAAGTACAACGGACCCCAACTGTCTGGCTACAGGCCAGCGCCGTCGGCTTTTACGGAGACGCTGGCGACGCTAGGTGTACGGAGTCGTCCCCGCCCGGGAGCGACTTCCTTGCCGATGTTGTTCAGCGCTGGGAGGCTGCATTCAAGGGCGCCCTCCCCGACGCCACGCGAGGCGTCGCCATGCGAATTGGATTTGTGTTGGATGCAGAAGAGGGCGCGCTTTCGACGTTGGCGGGTCTCGCGCGCTGGGGCCTTGGCGGTGCAGCGGGCTCGGGCGACCAGTTCATAAGCTGGGTACATATCGACGATGTCGTCGCCGCATTCCTTTGGGCCCTCGAGAACCCTGACGCACGCGACAGCTACAACCTCAGCGCCCCCGAGCCGAGCCGCAACAGGGACTTCATGAAGACGCTCAGGGACGTTCTCAATCGGCCGTGGAGCCCTCCGGTACCTTCCTTTGCGGTCCGACTGGGAGGATCCGTCCTCGGCACCGCCCCCGAGCTGGCCCTGCACGGCCAGCGCTGCATTCCTGAGCGCCTTCAAGCGGCCGGTTTCAATTTCGAATTCCCCGAGCTGCCGCCCGCATTGCGCAATCTCCTGAACCCGGGCTCCTGAACCCCGAGTAGCCTCGACGCAAGCTACTTCATTTCTTCAACTTAGGAGCTCCGGTCTAGCTTAAGCGCATCTGCGCGCTAGTCGATCCATCGCGTAAGCCCTGTACCTCTGGAACACGCGAGGCAGCTCCCCGGCACCCGAATCACCCGATTCCATACCCAACCCGCCTGGACTATCTCGCATAGTGCGTAAAGCTACATGCGACAAGCAGGACTCGAGCCCTATTCCGGCCCATGGACGCGCCGGCAGGCCCGACACCTAATCTCTCGCACCAATTTTGGTGCTCTGAAACGTGACGTCGACGCGGCCTTGAACGATGGCTCAGCGGCCGTCGCGGTTGATCGAATCGTCGACGATGCGATTGCCGAGCCGCTACCTGAGCCGCCCTCGTGGTATGGCGGCAACGGCGGAACTGGCGTCGACCAGGTCTACCAACTGCAGCGGAACTGGCTCGACAACATGCGCCAGCTCGGATTCATCGAGAAGATGACGCTGTTGTGGCACAACCACATGCCGACACAGTGGGCGATCAATGATGGAAAGACGAACCTGTCCATCGCCCACCTGATGTATGACTACTACAAGCTGCTCCGTCTTAACGCGCTGGGCAACTTCCGCGAGGTCATCGAGAAGATTGGCAAGAACGCTTCGATGCACTACTACCTCGACGGCTACGTCAACGAGGTCGGGCATGCGAATGAGAACTACGGCAGAGAAGTACTTGAGCTGTTCACGATGGGTCAGTACGGCCCCGGCCAATCACTGAACTACACCGAGAACGACATCAAGGAGATCGCGCGTGCCCTGACGGGCTGGGTCGTCACGAGCAATCGCACGGTGGCGTTTGATCAAAGTCGGCACGACACGGGCGTGAAAACGTTCTTCGGGCAATCCGGCAACTACGGTTATGACGACGTCGTTGACATCATCTTCGCGCAACGGTCAGCGCAGACAGCAGACTACGTTGCCCGAAAGATCTATACGTTCTTCGTGCAGGCTGTGCCAGACGAAACCGTTGTCGCCGGATTGGCCAGCGCACTTCTTTCTAACAACTTCGACATCGCGCCGGTTGTGCGGCTGCTCTTCAAGAGCGCGCATTTCTTCGAGGACGGCCTGATGGGCGCTCGCATCAAGAGCCCGATTGAGATCATCGTTGGGTTCCTGAGAGAAGCGGAGGTTGATCCGACGCAGGCGCTCCTCGACGACATGCGCGACAGCTTGACGCCTGTCAATCTGGGTCAGGAGCCACTGAACCCCCCGAATGTTGCCGGCTGGCCGGGAATCAATCCACCAGATGCATCAGGCACTCCGGGGCATCATCACTGGCTGACTACGACGACGCTGCCAGACCGCTGGGACGTCATGGTGGACATCGTCTACGGGCGACGCGGGGCCGACTACGACCCCGTGGAACTGGCCATCAAGGTCTCTGACCCGTCTGATCCGTTCCGCCTGGCGATCGATCTCGCGGAGATCTTCATTCCGATTCCGCTCGAGGAAACTGGTATCAGGGAGGTCGCGGAGCCGTTTGGCGGCGACCCCAACATTCCGCTCCCGTCAGAGGTGCAGAACGGTCCTTCCTACCTGCGCAACCTGTCGAAAATTCTACTCGACGGTGCTCCGTTCTACGAGTGGCCGCTGATCACCGACACGGAGTCACCTGGTGTTGAGGACGTACGCAAACTGCTGCGCGGCTACATCACCTACCTGGTCCAGCTCCCGGCTTACCAGCTCACCTGATCCGATAATCGGCATACGTTTGCCCGCAAGAACCGCGTAGAGGAAATCTATGTCTCACGACAATCATCACGGATGCGACGGCCACGGCTGCGCCGACGAACACGCCCGATTTGGAGCCAGGCTCGAAGACGGTGCGGCGCACACGCACGACCACATGGAGTGGTCGCGCCGCGACTTCATGTACCGCATGGGCTTTGCCTCGATCGGGTCAATGTTCATGTTCGGAAAGCATCCGATCACCGCGTTTGGCGGCACGCCAATGCTGCACGCCATGCGCACTGCGGATACCGACCGGGTACTTGTGCTGGTACAGCTCGGCGGCGGAAACGACGGATTGAACACCATCATTCCGGTCAACAACGGCATCTACTATCAGAACCGTCCGTCCATCGCCATCCCGAAAGCCTCGTCGATCCTGCTTGACGACGAAACAGGTATGCACCCGGCAATGTCGGCCCTGCAACCACTGTGGGATGACGGACAGATGGCGGTCGTACACAACGTGGGCTACTCGAGTCAGACCCGCTCCCACTTCGAGGGAACCGTGAACTGGTCGACAGCACGTGACCAGGGAGAGGCCGAGAGCACGGGATGGCTCGGGCGATACCTTACGGACGGTAATCCGGACTTCTTCAGCAATCCGACACCGTACCCGCTCGCTGTGCGCGTTGGCGGCCCGGCTACACTTTTTCAAAGCACTGCCGGCAACCTTTCGGTTACGTTCGGCGACGCCCAGGAGTTCGAACAGTTCATCATGCAGGGTGGGTTCTACGACTCAGCGAACGTTCCGAACACCGCGTACGGCAGCGAGCTTGGCTTTGTCAGAAACGTGACCAACGCTTCGTTCCGCTACGTCGAGTCGGTTCAGACGGCGTCGAACACCGGTACGAACCTCGCTGACAACTATCCGAACAGCGGACTTGGTCGCAGCCTCTCTGTTGTGGCCCGCATGCTCCGCGGCGGCCTGCAAACAAGGATGTTCACCGTCTCGCGCGGCGGCTTCGATACGCACTCGAACCAGGGTGGTGTAAATGGCAGCCATGCGAACCTCGTTGGCGATGTCGCCTCGTCGGTCGCGGCTTTCCTGGAAGACCTTGCGCAGGACGGCCTCGACGATCGCGTCGTCTTGATGACGTTCTCGGAGTTCGGCCGCACACTGTCACAGAACGGCTCAGGCGGAACCGATCACGGCGCAGCCGCCCCCATGATGCTCTTTGGGAAGGGCATCGCCGGTGGTCTCTACGGTACGCAGTCCAACTTGACGGACCTTTACGGCGGTGACCCACGCCATACCACGGATTACCGGAGCGTCTACGCAGACGTACTCGACGACTGGTTTGGATTGACCGATGGCAACGTCGACGACATCCTTGGCGGTGCCTACCAGCGAATGGGGCTGATCGGAAGCCCCATTAACGTCGCCACCGATTCGCGCGATACTCCTGATACGTT
>JANQRN010000030.1 GCA_028284545.1 Rhodothermales bacterium
GAGTCAAGTTGGTTTCGGATCAACTTTCACCGCGCGATTGCCTTTCAAGACCAGGAAACCGAAACCCGCACCGCCACGGCCCACTACCGCCGCTAGTCCCCGGGATGGGGAGACGGCGGCCAGGAGGGAGCCGAGACAGCCGAACGCGCCGACTACGGACCGACCCACTGTACTCGTCGTCGAGGACAATCCCGACATGCTAAGCTTCGTTGGCTCGACGCTGAGGGACACCTTCTCCGTAGTGACGGCCGCAGATGGGGGCGCGGCACTCGAGGTGCTGTCGCGGGTAAAACCGGACATCGTTCTGAGTGACGTCATGATGCCGGGCATGAATGGTTTCGAGCTCTGCCGAAGAATCAAAGAGACGCCCGAATGGCACGATCTACCGGTTGTACTCCTCACGGCAAAAGCATCTGATTCAAGCCACTTGGACGGGTTGGCCACGGGCGCGGATGACTACATCGTGAAGCCGTTCAACGCTGATGTGCTGCGAGCGCGGCTAGTCTCACTCGTGGAGCGGCGAGCAACGCTCCGTCGTGAGTACAGTACCCAGATCACGCTGCAACCATCGAACGTTCAGCTCGAATCTGACGACGCGGCGTTCATCGAAAAGGCAAAGTCGATAGTCGAATCCCAAATGGGTGAGGCTCGCTTTTCGGTTGAGCAGCTTGCGGACAGTCTGGCTGTGAGCACAAGGCAGCTTCAGCGCCGCTTGCGAGACTTGACAGACGAGTCCCCGTCGGAGTTCATTCGCTCGATGCGGCTAACGCGCGCGCACCAGATGCTCACGCAGCAGCACGGGACAGTTTCAGAAGTGGCGTACGCAGTCGGGTACACGAGCGTCTCCCAGTTCTCCAAACGCTACAAAGAACGGTTTGGTGAACTGCCATCCGCCGTCCGGGCGTCTGGATCCTAGGTGGTGTACTCGGGAAGCCGCCAAATGACGTCTTGTCGTAAATTGGCGACAACCAAGACGAACCCGACGGATGCCAAAACGCCAGATTCCCTGGGCCCACATATTCCTCGAGGCCATGTTCGTTGTTCTGGGCGTCGTTCTCGCGTTCGCGGCAAACGAGTGGCGTACGAACCGGGCCGACCGCGCGGCCGGAGTAGCGGCTGCAACGAGCATAACTGAGGAGATCAAACTCAACCGCGGGGCCGTGCACAACTCGCTAGTGTACCACATGGCAGTTGTCGACTCATTGTCTGCGTTTCAGCGTCGCAGTACTAGTCCGCAGCAGGTTCCCAGCATCAACTACTTCCCAAGGGGCTTCATTAGCCAGAGCGCGTCGGGCCTGCTCTCAACGGCATGGGAGGTCGCTTCGACCACCGGCGTAATAAACCATGTGCCATACGATGACATCGTAACTATGTCGCGCGTCTACGATCGCCAGTCAGCCTACCAGGAACAGGCAAAAACCACCGGTGATATCCTTTTTGAGAAGATCTACGACGGTGGCACTGAATCCGTCCTTCGTAACTACCGGAATCACACCGGCATCCTCCTGACGTTTATCTATGTGGAATGTGCACTACTCGAACAGTACGACGATGCCATTCGAACGCTTCGCACAGAGGATACCGACCTGTCGCTTCCGACGGTTGAGCGCTGCACGTACTTCCGCCGGTAGTTTGTGGGCAATAGCCTTCCTCGTACTCGTCGCCGCGCTTGTCGCGCCGGCGGTATCCGCGCATCCATCGGTGTCGGTCGTAGTTGATTCGTCAGGCACGGTCTACTATTCCGATCTACAGCGTGTCTGGATGATCACGAGGGACGGCACCCGATCTGTCGCCGTTGAGAATGTGCATACCCACGAACTGTGGATTGGTCCGGACGGCAACGTCCACGGAGACGACGTCCAGAACGTCGGCGACGCCTACCGACACCGGGTTTGGAAACGGACGGCCAGCGGTACAACCGTGAATACGCAACCGTGGCGCAGCGGTCACCCAACAGACTACTACGATTTCTCCTTCAACTACGACGACGATGGACAGATGTATGTCCTACGCCGTGACAATACGTCAATCGACGTCCGCAGTCGCGGCGGCGACGTAGTGCGCACCGTGCAACTGGACGAGACACTCGGCTTCCCGCACTGGATGACCGTCGCGACTGACGGCACTGCGTTCGTGACAGTTGGCAGCACGCTGTTGCGCATCGCCGCTGGACAATCAGAGACGAGGTTGGTCGCAACCAACCTGGTTCAGCGCACGCCGGCGTTTGCCGACCTCCACGATCGGCACGCGCTCATGGGAATATGGACCGACGCAGCGGGTAATGTCTTTGTTGCCGACTACGCCGGCCAGGCCGTACGCCAGGTCTCGGTCGACGGACATGTGACCACCGTTTGGCGCGGCGAAGGCAAATGGTCAGCAGCCGGTGGGACAGTCGACGTCGACGGCTCGCTGCTGATACTGGAGTGGTCTGCCAGCAACGCCGTACGCGTCAGTCGCGTCCTGGCCGACGGCACTACGACCGTTCTCGCGAACGATCAGCGGTGACGTCGCGGCCGGACTCGTCTGAACCCAGTTCGTCAAGATCGATCACTTTTTCGGTCGGGCGCGGCGAGCCCGTCGACGACTTGTCAGCTTCGCGTGTCAACTCCGCGCTCCCCGCTTCGGCCAACTCGTCCTGCAGATGCCCCTCGAACGCTACGCGCGTCAGCTCCTGCCCGAGCTGGTTGAGTCGGTTCACGTTTCGCTTCTTCGTCAGCTGGACTCCGAGCCGCGAGAGCATGAAGAATGCACCGACGATTGCGATCATCACGGGTATGCCGATGAGCCCCAGTTGAAACTCTTCGAACAGGATCGGTAAAGAGATCACGAACGAGATGAACGTCGGGATATAGAAGGGAATGGCGCTCGACTTCTCGCTCCAGAACAGATGAAGGCGGCTACCGGTCTCGGTGCGGCGCACGTGAACGTGCGTCTTTTTGTTCATGTCACCGCCCGTAGAGGTCCACTCGAACGTCCCTTTGCGGGTAGCGACGTTTCCCGGATCGTCGAAGTGGGCGCGAATGATCGGCAGCATCCGCTCCCAGGTGTCCTGGCTAATCGCAAACGCGAGATCAATGTCAGCGACGTGTGCTAGCGGCCCTCCAAACAGGTCTGGCTTATCGGAGGCTCTCTTTAGGTTGGACGGCACCGAAAGCTCGGCGGCAGCCTGTGCGACGAGCTGCGGATTCAGGCCGGCGTCCGCAGCAAGCTGCTGGATTTCAGCGAGCGTCAACCCATCCGCCACTGGGCGACTTACATCTTCGCCCAATTCAGCCGTGCGCTTGAGGATCGCGCCGATCTGCTTTTCATCGTAGAGCCTGGCTTGCTTAGCCATCCTGTGTCTTGCGGAAACGTTGGTCAGAGCGTACTCCTCTACAACGTACAAAAGCAATCCGTTCCAGGTCACCGGCGGTTTCACGGTCAGCGAGGAGCCACCGACCCGACTACCTAGTTGAAGCGAAAAGTGTGCGTGTATTTCGCAACGAGTACGCGGCTCGAGGAGATCGGCAACGAAGGCGAGGACGAGAGCCGGTTGGTGTTGAATCCCTCGTTGTAGACGAGATAGAAATCGTTGCCCTCACGCGGATTAAACCGGAACCGCACGTTGCTCAAGAGCACCTCGCCAACATTGCTATACTGCACAAACGCAGCTACAGCGAAGCGAGTACTGAGCATGACATCCAGTCGCCCGCTCAAGAGATGCGCGTCGAATTCCTGGTCACGATCATCGAACCTGATGCGGTTGTAGCTGTAGGAGCCGGAGAGCTGCAGATTCGCTGAGATACTCATTCGCGGCGAGGCCGAAACGGTCATCACGGTCCCATCGTAGAACGCGCCTCCGCCGGCTTCCAGTTCAACCTGGAGCTTGTTGCCCGCGGGCGTCTCGAGATACGCAGATCCGGCGCCAAAGCGATAGGTGCCGGAGCGAATCTCAGCGTCGTCTGAAAGCTCGAAACCCTCGAGCAAATTCTCGTAGGCGAACGTCCCGGTCGCGCGCGCGGTATATCCGTTCTTGAATTCCAGTTCGTACTGCACCTCCGACTCACCCGTCTCGACGCTACCGTCGTCGTTGCGATAGTAGATATCGTTCTCGGAAGTGAAGAAGTGTCGCTGGACGGGCGAGTCATCTCCCGGTCGAATTCCGTAACTCGCAAGTCCAGAGACCCTGGAAAAATCGCTCCGGGACTGGAAACCCAAACCCGGATCGTAGTCTCGCCCAGACCGCGAAAATCCAAGGTTGTATCCGATGCCTACCTCTTTCGGACGCTGCGCAAAGATTCGCAGTCGACTCGCGTCCAGGTCAAGTCCGGTGTTTGCGTCTGTCGCTATCGTCTGGGCCAGCGCAAGGCCAACATAATCGTCACCGCTCACGTTAATCACGCCGTCAAGACCGAACGCTGCGTTGTAGTCGCCCGATTCGTTGATTCGCGAGGTTACTATGCCGCCAGCGTAGGAGTTGTTGTTGATCACGCGCTTCTTGATTCGCGCAACGGAAGCATTCTGTGACGGATTGCCGTCGTGGCGGGCCGACTGGATGCTCAGGAACCCAACATCAAGTCCGCCAACCCGGCCGACGACCCTGCCCCCGCCGAGAATCGGAACTTCAGCGCCGTCGTCGAGACCGATGCGGCGACTGTAGAAGACGCGGTCGTTACCGCCAAAGCCGAAGTCGAAATTGCTCGTGCGCTCAAGAAAAAACTGACGTTTCTCCGGGAAGAAGAGCGAGAAGCGCGTGAGGTTGACTTGCTGGTTGTCTGCCTCAACCTGCGCGAAGTCGGTGTTCACGGTGAGGTCGAGCGTCATGTTGCTCGAGAGGCTGTACTTGAGGTCAAATCCGACGTCGTAGGTCGGGTCGTCGGAGCGCAGGTACTCCGTCTCGGCCGCGTTCAGATCGAAGTCCTGTCCCAAGCCACCGATGACGTACGGCGCGAAGTAGAGCGGCTTGCTTTTCTCCAGACCCTCAAATCGCACGCGCTCGCTCTTGGACGGCTTGAGAAAACTCCAGAACCCCCAGTTCGGCGGGATCGCCGGGTAGATCTGTAGTTCCTGATTGCGGGCGATGTAGCGGTAGAAGATCATACCCATCGTCGCAACACCGTCTTCGTCGGTTTCGAAGCGCAGTGTAGAGGCGGGTATCCGCACCTCGGCGTACCAGCCCGCGTCGTCGCGAGTGACCTTGCCGTCCCAGAATCCGTTCCAGTCCGTGTTTACATCCGAGACAGCGCGGCCGTCGTTGAATAGCTCCGCGTCGATACGCGCGCCGGTGGCGTACAAGACAAAGGCTTTACCACTTTCGTAGTCATTGAACGTGTCCAGCATCAGGGCAACCTGATCGTCGGCGGCCGACCAGTCGTCACGCCGCAGCGTCGTTTCAGTCACTCCGTTCGGATCCAGGGCGGACACGCCGACATACACGTAGTCACCGTCAACAGCCACGCGAACGTCCGTCGCCTGCGTTACCGGCGCACCAACGTTCGGCTCGTACTGGACGAGCGGCAGCGGATCGATATCCTGCCAGGCGGCGTCATCGGGCCGGCCATCAAAGTTGAGCGGCTGTAGCAGGCGCTGTATGGTAAGGCGCGCCGAAGACTCGGGCGCCCCTGCGCCAGCTTGCGCTTCTGAGCCTGCCTGACCGAGAGCGGACTTGGGGCTCGCAAGAACAGCGAGCAGCCCCAAACAAAGCACCGCGGGAATGGAGCGTGCGCGGGCGTGTTTCAGATGCTTCTACCCGGATGTAGGAACGGAACCCTGACAATGTATCAAATCTTGTCAGAACCGCACCACTTGTCAGAACTGCACTCTGTCAGAACCGCACCACTTGTCCGGACTGCACTCTGTCAGAACCGCACCACTTGTCCGGACTGCACTTTATCAGCCCCATTTTTCAGAACACCGCAAACTCACGAGCCTGCCCGCGACAGTGTGATCACGGTCACCTCCGGTGGCGTTCCGAGCCGAAACGGAATGCCCCAGTAGTTGGTACCCGGGTTTACGTAGAGCACCGAGTCGCCTTCCCGGCGCATGCCCATTGACGGGTCGATGAACACGCCCGCGAGATTCCAGTTCAGGCGCGGGATCGCGAACTGGCCATAGTGTGTGTGGCCGCTCAATACCAGATCGGCACCCTCATCGACGAGCGCAGGCCACAGCACCGGGTTATGCGCAAGTACGATGGTGCAGTCGGATTCATCTCGCCCGGCCATTGTCTTCTTGACGTCGGGAGCCACCTGATTACCACCGTCGCGCGACCAACCGAGGCCCGCCGGGTCGCCGGTCCCCGCAATCCAGATTCGTTCACCGTCACGTTCAACCGGGACGGATTCGTTGACCAGCACCGTCATTCCCATCGCGGACAGCCCGCGGCGCACGCCGTTCCAACCTGCATAGACATCGTGATTCCCGGCAACGACAAACGTGCCCAGTGGTGCAGACACGGTACCGAACGCTGCTGCCAGAATTGACACGTCGCGCACGTAATCGTCGACCTGGTCGCCGGTGACAAAGATGATGTCGGCGTTGGCTTCACGCACGGCGTCCACTACGCGGCCAAGGAAGCGCGGCGACGTGTGCGGGCCGACGTGCAGGTCAGAGATCTGGACCGCCCGAAGGCCATCGAAGGCGGCCGGCAAACCGGCGAGTGCTATCTCGAGGTGGCGCGTCGTCAGCCGGCGACTGTCAGCATACCCGAAGATTGCGGCAACGAAGAGCAGTCCGGCGGCGGCGCACACCGCGACAAGTCCGGCCGTTGTAGCTGTCCCAAAAACCAATCCGATGATGAGACCGGCACCGCCGCAGAGCGCGACGACCGGGCCAAAGAGCATCGCGTACCAGAGCGGTCGAAACACAAATCGGCGGGTGGTCGCGCCCGGGTAGTAGGCTCCGCCCATGGCCCGAAGGAAGGCCACGGCGGCAGTCAGGAGTAGCGCGAACGCCAAGCCAACCGAAATCCAACCGCCAGGTATCAGAGAGGATGCCAGACCGCCAATGACCGCGAGCGAACCGCCGAGCCACGCGCTGACGAAAAACAAGATCCTACCAACGGGAAGGCGGGGTTCAGGATGGGCGGTTTCCAAAGCAGGTTATTTGGGCAGATTCCGGGGGGCGAACTGCGAACGCGGTTCTCGCCCCGCGGTTTTCGACTAAGCGGAATCAATCCATTTTGCCGGCTTCTTCGGAAGCTCGTGTAACACAGCCGGGCGACAATCCGTAGAAGTAGCGTGTTCGCAAACACCCGCCCTGCGCTCCAAGAAACGCCAATACCACCATGCCTTCGCTACCGCGCTTCCGAATATTCCCCTGTGTACTCGCCGTACTCGTGATCGGCCTCTTGGCCCCCATCCAGGCGCTTTCGCAGTCCCGCGTCTATGAGAAAGACATCCGGGGCGAGTGGCGACTTGGGACCGAATTGAAAGAGAAGGGTGAGAACCCTCTCTCAAAGGCAATCCTCGGCGCAGTCGACGGATTTATGGACGGGATCGACATCCGGTTTCATTTTCAGAAAGATGGGACGGTGCTCGTAACCGCGCTTGGCGAAGAAGATGACGAGGACGAAGAAGCCCGCTGGTGGGTCAACGACGACGGCCAACTCGTGATCAGCGATGACGATAACGATGTGGACCACGACGTCTGGATGTTCAAAGACGGCCGGCTCTATGCCTACGACCTCGAAGACGGCGAAATCGCCGAGTCAGACGAACGCGTGTTCCTCGAGCGGATTGACGGATAAGAGCAGAAGGTTGAGGGTTGAGGGATGAGGGTTGAGGGAGAGCTGAGGGTTGAGGGTTGAGGGTTGAAGGTTGAGCGTGAAGCGTACGGGCAAGATCCGACTCCACTACGCTGTTACGAATGAGCGTTAGTCGTATCCCTCCACCGTCCACCCTCAACCTTCAACTCTCAACCCTTCACAGTACTCCTTGATCGCGTCCATATCGGACTCGACAGCCTTCGCGACCATCCCCATGACGAGGGGCGTCATGATCCGCGCGATGAACTTGTGTGGGCGGGCATCCATCACCATCCGAAGTCGTGTTCCGCCACCCTCGTCGGCGACCGTGAACACCGTGTCCCAGATTGTGCCGCCCTCGTCTGAAACGTAGCGAACATGACTGTTCTCTTCGAACTCCGTGACCTCTAGAACGGAGGTCGCCTCCCTGCGACCCATTGTTCGCGTCTCCTTGAAGCGCGTGCCTACGCCCTTCGTCGTTTCACTCAACATCTCGACACCGACGATGTGCGGTACCGCGTTCACAAATCCCTCCGTCGTAGATATCGTCTCAAACACGCTGTCGATAGGTGCCTGAATCAGGCGGTCGGCTGCAACTTGTTTCATGGCGATGCTCGGGTTGTGGTCTCCTAGACTAGGCGTTTACGTCGACGACGTCAAATACAACGCCATCCCAAAGGCAATACCGACAGCACACCCCTTCGCCCCCAAACCGCGACCTGCGCCACAGAACCGTGAGCTCCGCCCACCAACCGCGACCCCCCGGCCCCGCAACCGCGACCCCCGCCACCCAACCGGGACCCTCCGCCCAGCAATCGTGACAGCAAACCCCCTCCAACCGGCATGGTGTTTTTGGCGACGCGACGGAAGTGACACCTCCGCCCGCGAGAGCCAAAAACACAAAGCCGGGAGTTTTTCTTTGCCAAGCTTTCTT
>JANQRN010000088.1 GCA_028284545.1 Rhodothermales bacterium
GGTCGGAGGTCCAACGAAGACCTTATGAGGTGCGTGACGCTTCTTGCAGGAATCTGCCTGATGGCCGGCGCTTGCGCCGCCCCAAAACAGACTGACCCGGACCTCTTGTACGCCCAATCGTTTGAGGACCTTGCGGAATTACCATCCACGGTCTGGCTCGTGGAGGGAACCGGTTCCGCGCAGATAGTGGACGGACAACTCGAACTACGAGAGGAGCCAGACGGGGTGGGCGTCGTGGCCTGGCTTCGCGAAGATCTAACCCCGGACTTCCGTTTGAGTTTTGATGTGGGATTCTCGAACAACCGCGGAATCGGCGTCTTCTTCTTTGCGTCTACCGGTCCCGATCAATCCGACGTGTTGCGCGCGTCCCGAACCGGTGCCTACGACGAGTACATTCGAGGAGACGTACACGGGTACAGCCTTTCACTGCATCGATACTGGCCGGACGGTCGCAACAACCCCGGCTCAAACGTGCGCCGCAATCCCGACTTCCACCTCTTGAGCCAGGCAACACTTGATCCGGTGTTGGACGCAAATCGAATGTACCGCGTGGAGATCTCCAAGTTGGGACCGCGGATCGTCGTCGACGTGGACGGCCGAGTAGTACACGATGTCGTCGATGGCGGCGAATTCGGAGAACCGTGGCAAGGCGGCAAGATCGGTTTCAGACTGCGCGGGGACACGAGCTGCGCAATGGTGGTTGACAACATCCGAATCGTGAGTCTACCCTGAAAGCCTAAAAAGAAACAAGGAACGATGACTAGCACACTCGACGCGAATCGCGAAAACGCCATCGCTTTCTACCGAATGGCGTATGACGGCGCACCGGCGGATGCAGTAGCCCGGTACGTTGGAGCGGAGTACATCCAGCACAACCCACTTGTCGGCGACGGCCCCGGACCATTCATCGCGTACTTCGAGGAAATGGCACGGGACTATCCGGGGAAGCAGATAAGATTCGTTCGCTCCGTTGCGGAGGGAGACCTGGTGGCGCTACACACGCACCAAACCTGGCCCGGCGGAGAAGAATACGTGACGATGGACTTCTTCCGTTTCGATGAGAACGGAAAAATCGTCGAGCACTGGGACGCCATGCAATTGATACCAGCGGAAAGCAAGAACGGGAACACGATGTATTAGTTAGCGGCGCAAGTCGATCAGCGTACTATATCCACTATTTTCGGCACTGGAATCCATGGAACGGCCCAACAGAATTACCGCAACGGTTGTTGTCGCAAGCCTGACTGTATTGTCCGCGCAGGGTCAGGTCCGCGACACGGTCCAAGCAGCAACCACACCGACCATCGCCGAGGTTCTCGAAGCCACTACACCCGACGAATGGGAAGCCCTCGACCCCGAGAACACGGTGTATTTTGACTTCGAAGACGGCCGTTTTGTCGTCAGACTTGCACCGATGTTTGCTCCGCGCCACGTCGCGAATATCAAGGCGCTTGTTCGCGCCGGCTACTTTGACGGCGGCGCGGTTGTCCGGTCCCAGGAGAACTATGTTGCACAATGGTCGATCCGGGGCCTCGACGAAGGTGAAACGCTCCCAGCGGGAGTTGCCACTTCACTGCCCGCGGAGTTTGAGGTGCCCGTTTCGGGCGCCACGTTTGTGCCGGTGCCAGACGGCGACCTGTACGCGCCCGAGGCGGGCTTCACCGGCGGATTTCCGGTCGGCCGCGACGACACAACCGGGATGATGTGGATGGCCCATTGCTACGGAGCTGTTGGTGTTGGTCGAGGCAACGACCCCGGTTCCGGCAACGGATCGTCTTTGTACGCTGTCAACGGCCACTCGCCACGTCATCTCGATCGCAACCTGACGATGGTCGGCCAGGTTGTGAGCGGAATGGAGCACCTGAGCACGCTGGCCCGTGGAACGGGGCGACTCGGATTCTACGAGAACGACAACGAGCGATCAGTCTTTGTGTCCGTTCGGTTGGCTAGCGATCTGCCGGCCCAGGAGCGTGTCCACCTCGAGACGTTGCGAACAGATTCACGTTCGTTCAGGAGGCTGATGTTGGCGGCCCGATCCCGCATCGAGGGCTTCTTTCTGCACCCAACCGACCGAATCGAGCTGTGCAACGTGCGCAGGCCAGTCCGCGAACAAATGCCCTAGGAATTCGCCCAACGGTGTCAGCCACGGCCGATTGGGTGAATTGCGGCGACTTCTCGTCTTGTCTAGTGAAAGGATCAGCTACACCAGACAACGCACGAGAGAATGTCACGATACCGAAACTCACTACCCCAACTGCAGGATCAACTGTTTCTGACAGATGGCGGCCTCGAGACCACACTGGTATTCCACCACGGCATCGACCTGCCAGCATTCGCCGCCTTTGATCTGCTCAAGGATGACCGAGGTACGCGGATCCTGGAGCAGTACTTTGAAGGCTACGCAGAAATCGCCAGTCGGCGGGACCTGGGGTTCATTTATGAAAGCGCGACCTGGCGGGCAAATCCCGACTGGGCGTCGACGTTGGGGTATGGCGCGCACGAACTCGACACGCTGAACCAGAAGGCGATACTCCTACTGCATCGCTTGCGCGAGAGAGTTGAGGCCACTCAAGGCGCATCCGCGAAAACACCACTCATCGTCAGTGGCTGCGTTGGCCCACGCGATGATGGCTACAACCCGGCCAACGTCATGACTGGAGACGAAGCCGAAGCGTATCATTCGGTACAGATAGCCTCGTTTGATAACGCCGGCGTCGACATGGTCTCAGCCGTGACGATGACCAACGTTCCTGAGTCGATCGGGGTTGTGCGCGCTGCGTCAGCGCGAGGAATTCCGGTCTCGATATCGTTTACGGTAGAAACGGACGGGTGCCTGCCTACGGGAGAGTCGCTGTCCACAGCAATTCAGTTCGTCGACGACGCGACCGAAGGGTCGGCCGCCTACTACATGGTTAACTGCGCCCACCCAACACACTTCGAGCATATTCTGGACGGTGGAGAGTGGACGAAGCGCATCCGCGGGATTCGAGCAAACGCGTCCAAGTGCAGCCACGCCGAACTGGACGAGGCGGAGACGCTCGACGACGGTGACCCCAGAGAATTCGGAGACGACTACCGGCGCCTTCTCGACCTCCTCCCGAACGTCAACGTCGTCGGCGGATGCTGCGGAACCGACCAGCGCCACGTTGACGAAGTTGCCGCCGCACTTTCGTCGGCGCGGGGGTCTCGCTGAGCGTTTGGTGAACGACAAGTAGGAAAATGGGCCTGTTGCCGCTGTCCTTTGTCCCTCGGCAGGGATAACTTCCCGGCGCCGAACTGGAGCATTCCCTCAGGAGCTATCCCCCAAGGACATCTGCCATGCAAGACCCCGCAGCCCCCGACGCAGGAGCCCACGCCCTTGAAAGCCACGACAAGCGCCTCTTCTGGGGCTGCTTCATCGCACTCATAGCGACCGCGTTTGGGTTCATCGTGCGGGCGCTGATTATCAACGACTGGGGCACCGATTTCAACTTGTCGGAGACCCAAAAGGGCGAGCTGCTCGGCGTCGGCCTCTGGCCGTTCGCGATCAGCATCATCGTCTTCAGCCTGATCATCGATCGGATCGGCTACCGAAATGCCATGATCTTTGGCCTCGTGTGTCACGTCGCGTCGGCGATCATTACAATCTTCGCCACGGGCTACTGGATGCTCTACATCGGCACGTTCATCGTTGCACTCGGGAACGGTACCGTCGAAGCCTACATCAACCCGGTCGTCGCAACCCTATTCAAGCGCGAAAAGACGAAGTGGCTAAACATCCTGCACGCAGGTTGGCCCGGCGGACTCGTACTCGGCGGAATCATCGCAATCGCGCTGGGGGCAAACGTGACCTGGCAGTTCAAGGTCGGACTCATCTTCATCCCGACGATCATCTACGCTGTCATGCTCTGGAATGAGAAGTTCCCTTTGCACGAGCGCGTCGCCGCAGGTGTCTCGTACCGCGACATGCTTGCCGAGGTCGGCGTTGGAGGCGCGTTGATCTGCACCGCTTTGATCATGATTGAGATCGGGCGCGTGTTTGGCCTCTCACTCTGGCTTGTCGGCGTCGTGATCGTCGCCCTGGTTGCCATATACGGGTACTACACGAGGTCTTTCGGGCGTCCGATGTTTCTGCTGATGCTCATCATCATGATGCCGCTTGCGACAACCGAACTCGGCGTCGACAGCTGGATCACAGACCTCATGACGCCCGAATTCCGGGACCTGGGAATCAGCGCCGGATGGATCCTGGTGTACACGTCGTTCATCATGATGATGCTCCGGTTCTTCGCTGGGCCGATCGTCCACCGCCTCTCCCCCCTCGGGTTGTTGGCTGCGTCTGCCGCAATCGCTGCTATCGGGCTCTTCTTCCTGTCCAAGGCTGCTGGCATCACGATTCTCATCGCAGCAACCTTGTACGGCGTTGGTAAGACGTTCTTCTGGCCGACCACCCTCGGATTTGTCGCTGAGCAGTTCCCGCGCGGCGGCGCGTTGACGCTGAACGCAGTCGCCGGCGTCGGCATGTTGGCAGTTGGTATCGTCGGGAGTCCGTTCCTGGGCTATTTCCAGGACACAGCCGTCAATACTAACTTGGTGGCGTACGACGAGGCGAACAACACTAACCTCCACGACACGTACGTCACGGCAGAGAAGTCGGGAGCGTTTGGACGTTACGAGGCCATTGACGGTGATGCTGTGGCTGCTGCACCTGAATCGGTGCAGATGGCCGTAGCTGACGTGCAGTCCGCCGCCAAGAAAGACGCTCTCAGGACGGTGGCCATCTTCCCCATCTTCATGCTGCTATGCTACCTGGGGCTGATCGCGTACTTCCGTGCGAAAGGTGGGTACAAACCCGTGCAGCTGACGGAGTAGACCTGACATCGACCTACGGTTTTGGCTGATAGAACCGTCAAGCGGGCGAAACTACCTTGGCGGTAATCTGCCCAACTCGCCTCTGTAGGAAGCGGCTGTAGCAAGCCGCTGTAGGAACATGTCAAAACTATCTCGATGCGTGGTGGTGCTGATGGTATCTGCCAGCACTACCGCCGCCCAGGACATTCGCCCAGTCCCTTACCCCGTAATGCCTCCTCCGGCCTTTGAGCGCGCGGTCGCCAACGGGACTCGAACCATTACCGGAGAACCGGGGCCAAACTACTGGCAGAACCACGCGGAGTACGATTTCGACGTGGCTCTGGAACCAGATACGCGCACCGTTCGCGGCGAGGGTACCATCACGCTGCACAATCAGTCGCCAGACGTTCTGCGCTCGGTCATCGTCAAGCTCCGTCAGAACGTCCACGCACCGGGCGTTGTCCGAAATCGGAGTACCGAGGTCACCGGTGGTGTAACGATAGACAAACTGTCCTGGAACGAGTCGGTGATCACGGAGACCAACGTACTCCCAAGCGCGGGTGAGTATGCCGTAAACGGGACGTTGATGGAGGTTGTGCCACCCGAGCCAGTTGGTGCGGGTGAACGCCTCTCACTGGATGTTGCCTGGCACTTCAGGATGGCGTCGGTCGAGGGGGGTACGTTTCGCGAAGGCACCGATGACGAGGTGTATTACGTCGGCTACTGGTACCCACAGTTCGCGGTCTACGATGATGTCGTTGGTTGGCACCGTGACCCATACATGGGGAATGGTGAGCACTACATGAACTTCGCGGACTACGAGGTTTCGATTACCGCACCTGAGGACTTTCTGGTGTACGCCACAGGAGACCTGCTGAATGCTGAAGAGGTGCTCACGGCTCAGACGCGCGAGCGGCTCGAACAGTCGCTTCGACGAGACGGTACGACGAACATCGTAACAGCTGCTGAACGCGGTAGCACCACGCGCGACGCTGCTGACGACGTACTTACGTGGGAATTCAGTGCGGACAACGTCCGTGACTTCGCGTGGGCAGGATCAGACCTGTACGTCTGGGACGCTGCTCGTGCGATGGTCGATCAGGACGGAGACGGGTCGCCCGAAGCTGTTGCGATCAACTCTTTCTATCGGCCGGAAAGAACGGTCTGGCAACGCTCCGCCGAGTTTGCTGCGTTCTCCATCGAAAACCTCTCGGAGAGAAACTGGGCCTACCCGTGGCCTCACATGACGGCGATCGAGGGCATCATCGGTGGTGGAATGGAGTACCCCATGATGACGGTGATCGGGGGCTACCGCAATGACCAGTCCCTGTTCGGTGTCACGTACCATGAGATTGCCCACATGTGGTACCCCATGATGGTTGGACAGGACGAAAAGGGCTACACGTGGATGGATGAGGGCCTCGCAACCTTCAACACGAATGAGGGCCGTACCGCGTTCTTTGACGGCTCTTCGGATTCGCGCCCACTCGCCGATGGATGGGCGCGGCAGTCTCAGGGCCACTACCGCCTCGCGGGAACCGGCATGGCGCGTCCGCCGATGCGCCACAATGACCGGTACCCATCGTTCAGCCCGGCCAGGGGTACCGCAAGCTATTCGACGCCGGCTGTGCTGCTGCACGCGATGGAAGATCTTTTCGGAAGCGATGCCTTCTGGACGGCCTACCGCGAGTACGGCAAGACGTGGGCTTTCAAGCACCCTTACCCGTACGACATGATGAACTCGTACGAGAGAAGTCTGAAGCAGGACCTCGACTGGCTGTGGACGCCTACGCTATTCGAGACCTGGACAGTCGATGTCGGCATCAAGTCAGTCGAAGACACGGAGAACGGCGTCAACGTCACGGTTGAAGACAAAGCGTTGGCTCCGATGCCCGTTCGGGTGACGGTGACCTACGCTGACGGCACGACCAGCATCCAGACGATTCCGGTCAAGCACTGGCTGGAGGGGGCGCGCGAAGCCACGCTCAGCTTTCCCGCGGGCGTCGTCGCGCGCGTTGAGCTACCAACCGATCGCATCCTCGACATCGATCCATCCAACAACGTCTACGAACCCACGATGTGACGTTCGTCATTCAGCCCGCTGGTAGCGTACGCCGTCGTACGACAGACTTCGAACCGTT
>JANQRN010000101.1 GCA_028284545.1 Rhodothermales bacterium
CGTTTTCACGCGTGAACCGCGCGCCCATCTCCATGAGGTCGCGAATTCGTCCGGGCCCTTCGGTGATCACCACCTCCACGGCGTTGCGGTCACACAAACCGGCACCAGCGACAAGGGTATCCTCGATATGCTGCTCGTAGGAGTCCTCAGCAGCCATCACGGCCGCGATGCCACCCTGCGCGTAGTTGGTGTTCGACTCTACGGACTCTTTCTTCGTTACAATCCCGACCGATCCGTGCTCTGCTACTTCGAGCGCGAACGAGAGCCCGGCAATTCCGCTGCCCAAAACGAGAAAATCAAAACGCTCTTCCATCGACTAGCCTGTTTCTTGCAGGAGATAGGCACGGATGAATGGTTCCAGGTCACCGTCCATGACGCTGTTCACGTCTGTCACCTTCGTTTCGGTGCGGTGATCATTTACCATTGTGTAGGGCTGAAAGACGTATGACCTGATCTGGCTGCCCCATTCGATCTTCTTCTTCTTTCCCTCCAGCTCACTCTTTGCAGCCTCCTTGATATCCACTTCGAGCTGGTAGATACGACTCTTAAGCATTGTCGTCGCCCGTTCCCGGTTCTGCAGTTGGCTCCGCTCCTCGGTGCATTCCGCAACAACGCGGTCGCGCGTGCCGTCTGACAACTGTCCCGTCCAGATAAGTCGCACCCCTGTCTCCACTTTGTTGACGTTCTGCCCACCTTTACCGCCTGACCGAAACGTTTGCATCTCCACGTCGTCCGGCTTCAGATCGATCTCGATTGTGTTATCTATTTCAGGATAGACGAACACGCTGGCAAACGAGGTGTGGCGCCGACCGCTCGAGTCAAACGGCGAGATGCGGACAAGCCGGTGCACGCCAGATTCCGACTGGAGGTATCCAAAGGCAAGGGGGCCGTCGACCGAAAGGGACGCGCTCTTGACACCTGCGACGTCGCCCTCCTGAAACTCAAGAAGATGGACCTTGTACCCGTTTCGCTCGGCCCAGCGCGTGTACATCCGCAGTAGCATTTCGGCCCAATCCTGACTCTCCGTTCCACCAGCGCCAGGGTGTATAGTGAGGATCGCGGATCGCTGGTCGTCAGGCTCATTCAGCATGCCCTTGAGCTCTGCGGCCTCGACCGCGTCAGCTAGCTGTCGGGTCTCCTTTTCGATCTCGCCCGCTATGTCGCTGTCGGCCTCCTCGGCAGCTAACTCCGCCAGGGTAGCAAGGTCCTCTCCGCGACGGTGCAGTTCTTCCCAGTCGGATACGAGGCGCTGGACGTGCGCGAACTCCTGTTCAACGCCCCGCGCCGTTTCGGCGTCGTTCCAGAAATTGGGGTCGAGCCGAACCTCTGAGAGCCCCGCTAAGCGCTTCTTTCGCCCTTCAAGGTCAAAGGTACCCTCCGAGCGCGCGTATGCGCTCTACAAGGCTTCGGATATCGTCCATCTGAATAGGTAGGTAGGGATGTCAGGCGGGCGCGCCCTCTCGGGTGTGGCGGCGCACGAACTTTGAGATTCTGGAGACAGCGACGCGAATGTTGTCCAGAGAGTTCGCATAGGCACACCGGACAAAACACGCGCCCGACGGGCCAAAGGCGTCTCCCGGAACGACGGCGATCTTCTCCTCCTCAAGGAGCAATTGCGCAAATTGCTCCGAGGTCATCCCCGTCCTGGAGATATTCGGAAAACAATAGAACGCGCCCTCGGGTTCAAATGTAGGACATCCTGCTGCGCGCAGACCGTCAACGATCAGTCGGCGACGCTCGTCATACGCCTGACGCATTCGCTCAACGTCTTCCTGGCACTCCCGGATCGCTGCGATGGCGCCGTGTTGGGCGGCCGTCGGCGCACTCATGATGATGTACTGATGGAGCTTGTACATCGCATCGTATATCGCCGGGTCTGGCGTACACGCGTAGCCCACGCGCCAGCCAGTCATTGCGTAGTCCTTCGAAAGGCCGCCGAGTAGTATCGTCCGCTCCCTCAGTGCCGGAATCGACGGGAGGCATGTGTGCCCACTCTCATAGGCTGAGCCGTATATGAGTCTGTCGTATATCTCATCTGAGAGGACGATAAGGTCATGCTTCACCACGATCTCGGCAATCTCCTCCAGCGTCTCTCGTCTCAACACGGCGCCGGTAGGATTGCTCGGGTAGGCCAGGAAGAGCATCTTCGTTCGCGGGGTGATGCGCTGCTCGATGTCCTCAGCTGTGACCTGGAAGTCGTTCTCAAAGTAGGTCGGGACGTAGACCACGTCGGCGCCCGCAAACTGCGCTGCAGGCCCGTACGAGACGAAGCACGGTTCCGGTATCAGTACCTCGTCTCCAGGCTCCAGCGTGGCCAACATTGCCAGTTGTAGCGCCTCGCTCACGCCGACGGTGACGATGATTTCGTTCGCCGGATTGTACGTGACATTGTACAATCGCGAGATCTCGTCGGAGATCGCTTCCCTCAGTCCCAGCAGACCCGCATTGGACGTATACCCTGTCTTCCCCGCACGCATGGATTCGATTGCCGCATCGATCACGGGCTGCGGAGAAACAAAATCCGGTTCGCCGATGCCGAGGGTGATCACGTCGTCCATCGTCGCCGCAATATCGAAGAAGCGCCGTATACCGCTGGGCGGCACGATTTTGACGCGCTTTGCTAATCTGTCACTCCAGTCCATGTTCTCGCGTTCTGGTTCGCGGCTCGTGGCGAGGCCCGTTGGGCAGTTTGTTAGTTCGCAAGGTACGACCTCGGGCGCCGGATTCTCAATTCCCGGAGCCTTGACGAAGCGGGCAGGCAGCTTGAGAGGGGGCGTCGTAACTTCTGCGCCCGATGACAATCACCTCCAGACCCAACGACTGCCCGTGCCTGAACGATTCCAAAACCTGATCGGCGGTAAATGGCAGGATGCTGCCAGTGGTGCGACCTTTAAGGATATCAACCCCGCACGCCACGACGACCTCGTCGGAGAGTTTCCGCTATCGACCCCGGAGGACGTCGACTCGGCCGTTGCGGCAGCCCGAGCCGCCTTCCAAACCTGGTCGCGCATGCCGGCACCGCAGCGCGGGGATGTTTTGCGGCGGATCGGAGATGTGCTGACAGAGCAGAAGGACGCGCTCGCGTTTGAGATGACCAGGGAGATGGGCAAACCGCATTTCGAGACTCGCGGCGACGTCCAGGAGGCCATTGACACGGCCTACTACGCAGCGTCGGAAACGCGCCGGCTCTTCGGTCATACCGTTCCGTCGGAATTGCCGAACAAGTTCAACATGAGTATCCGCCGACCGCTTGGCGTCATCGGCGTCATTACAGCCTGGAACTTCCCCGTTGCCGTTCCCACTTGGAAGATGTTCCCGGCGATCGCCGCTGGCAACACCGTCGTGTTCAAGCCCAGCGAAGACGCGCCGCACTCTGGCATGCTCCTGGTGAAGAGCTTCATAGAGGCTGGCCTACCGGAAGGTGTTGTAAATCTCGTGCAAGGTGCGGGCGAAGTTGGCGCTGCCCTGGTTTCGCACCCAGACGTGAACGCGGTGTCGTTTACCGGTTCCACTGAGACCGGCGGACGCATAGCTGAAGTCTGCGGCGGCATGCACAAGCGCGTGTCACTGGAGATGGGCGGTAAGAACCCGATGATCGTGATGGAGGATGCGAACCTGGATCTCGTCCTTGACGGCATTCTCTGGGGAGCTTTTGGGACAACGGGTCAACGCTGCACGGCAACCAGCAGGCTAATCGTTCACGAAAGTGTTCATGACAAACTCGTAGACATGCTTTGCGACGCCGCTGAGAAGCTCGTCATAGGCTATGGCAATGAGGACGGCGTCGAGATGGGGCCGGTCATCAACCAGAAAGCGGTCGACAAGGTGATGGAGTACATCGAGATCGGCAAGGCTGAGGGCGCCACCCTCCGGCTTGGTGGCACCCGTGCAACAGGCGGCGAGCACG
>JANQRN010000106.1 GCA_028284545.1 Rhodothermales bacterium
TTTCTATTGCACGACGGAATGCAGCGTACGCCGAGTCAGCAACTCCGAGCTCCGCATAGGTGCCGCCCAAAGCGTGGAGTGGTCGCGCAGCTGGAGAAACGTCGTACTCACGTCCATAGCGCGTGAGGGCTTCCCGGAACTGATTGCGCCGGTAGGAGACGTTTCCCAGATTGTGCCAGACACCAACGTATGCCGGCGTTTCCCGAACCACGTTGAGATAGGCCGCCTCTGCCTCGTCGAGACGGCCAAGGTCAAACAGTATCCGGCCCTTCCGGAACTGTACGTCTGATGGGGCTGCGCCAACCGCAAGGGCCGAATCGGCGTATGCCATCGCCGCCAGGAACTCTCCCCTATCGCTCGCGGCAACCGACGCGTTGAGATAGCGCAACCCGGCGACCGTGCCGACAGATGCGACTTCGCCGGATCGGTCCTTCGAGCAGCCAACCGCTGACAACATGGTCACCAGCCCAAAGAGCCCAACCAAGAACGGCCGCCAATTCCGATCGGCCAGCGATCCAATCACGCCAACATCACTCATCCAGAATCACTCCAAGCCCGTACCAAGTTTCCCCCAACACCAACCAACTAACTCCAACCCTCAACCCTCAACCCACAACCCTCTTGAACCGCAAACCTCCTCCTATGTCCTCACCAACGCGACCTGAAAGTAACTGTTCACGGCGCCGATAAGCTCAAAGTCAATCGGGTAGGCAGTCGTGAAGTCGGCAAAGGCCCTGAACTCGTGCATGGGTACATTGAACTCATCGAAGATGAGGATGTCGCCTTTCTTGAGCAGTGGTGCGACAGTTGTCAACACATACAGGGTCGACGAATAGAGGTCTGCATCCAGGTGCACGACCAGCCGGCGCTGAAGTTCACCTGCGTGCGCTGCGACAAAAGACGGCAGTGTATCGGAAAACAGTCCTTTGACAAACTCGCAGCGGTCATCTTCGATATCGGGTGTCTGGCCGCCGGTACCCATCGCGCCCTTTTCGAAGTGTCGCCAACTCTCGGGCAGACCGGTGAAGGTGTCAAATCCGTAGAAGCGGGTTGCCGGGTTGGTGACACGTCGACGCCACCAGTCAAACGAGAGGCCTCGAGAGACCCCGAACTCCAGATAGCAGAAGTCGCTCAGTTGCTGTGATTCGACAATATGTTCGTAGAGTTCGTAGCGGCGCGAATAGTCGAACGATTTTCGGTCGTCCGTGCCAATCTGCACGGTAGGGTTCTCGGCGATCCAGCGTGACAGCCGCGAGAGTTGCCCCGCTGTGGTCAACGCACCCGACACCGGCGCGAGTAGCACATCGACCCGGCTGCGCAGCAGGAATCGCTTGGTAGCCCTGAGCAGCCTCAGTTTCAATCGGGGTCGTTTGCCTGCCACGAACACCTGGACCGTTGAATCGGGGGACGTCGAGAGACCGAAGGTACTCCAGGCGCAGGAACTGTTTTGAGACTATCGTGGCTTTATTCCGTCGCATCCCCGAAACTGACGTCACTTCAACGAGCGCCATCATACATCAGAGATCCGCCCGCGAGCATGTCAAGTCCTGAGACCGTCTACTTTCCTACCGTCAGTACAATTCAATACGAAGGTCCGGAGACCGACAATCCGTTCGCATTCCGCTACTATCAGCCCGACCACCGGGTCGCCGGGCGCACGTTGCACGAGCACTTCAAGTTTGCCTGCGCGTACTGGCACGCGTTTGGAAACGACGGTAGCGATCCGTTTGGTCGTGGCCCACGCCCGATGAAGTGGCTGCGCGCGGCTGACCCAGTTGAGCGCGCTCGCGACAAGATGGATGCGGCGTTCGAGTTCATGGCCAAGCTGGGTCTACGCCACTTCTGCTTCCACGACTTCGATCTAGTCGACGAAGGCGTCTCTTTGTCGGAGTCAGAGCAGCGGCTGCAGCTTATCACCGATTACGCCCTGGAAAAAATGAATGAAACGGGCATCGGCGTCCTTTGGGGTACGGCGAACCTGTTTTCGCACCCGCGCTATATGAACGGCGCGGCCACAAACCCAGACTTCGGCGTCGTATCGTGGGCGGGTGCGCAAGTGAAGAACGCGCTCGACGCGACGATCAAACTGGGAGGAGAAAACTACGTTTTCTGGGGTGGTCGCGAAGGCTACATGTCACTACTCAACACCGACATGCGACGCGAGCAAGATCATCTTGCACGCTTTCTGCAGTCTGCTCGCGACTACGCTCGAGAAAACGGCTTCACTGGAACGTTCTTCATCGAGCCAAAACCATGTGAGCCCAGCAAGCATCAGTACGATTACGACGCGGCCACGGTTGTCGGCTTCTTGCGTCACTACGACCTGGCTGATGACTTCAAGTTGAACATCGAAGTCAACCACGCTACGCTTGCCGGCCATACGTTTCAGCACGAACTGCAGGTGGCCGCCGACGCGGGTATGCTTGGAAGCATTGACGCAAACCGCGGAGACGAGCAGAATGGATGGGACACCGACCAGTTTCCCAACAATCTCTACGAGCTGACGCAGGCGATGCTCGTGATTCTTCGGGCGGGGGGCCTGCAGGGTGGGGGCGTGAACTTCGACGCGAAACTGCGACGCAACTCGACCGATGCTGAGGACCTGTTCCACGCCCATATCGGCGGGATGGATATGTTCGCGCGCGCGCTGATCGCCGCTGACAGGGTGCGCCGGGAGTCGGGAATCGAGGAACTGCGTCGTGAACGCTACGAGTCATTCGACGCCGGCGCGGGCAACGACTTTGCGCAGGGAAACCTCTCGCTAAGCGAACTGCACAAGCGTGCCCATGACTCCGGGGAGCCCGCGATGACTAGCGGCAAACAGGAGCTCTATGAGAATCTCGTCAATCGCTTCGTGTAGCGAACAACTCGGCAGGGATACGTCAAATTCTTACCTTTCGCGAATAGCAAACGACCGACCCGCGAAGTCCGCTCATGAAGTCTGGAACGCCACTGGCGCTGGCAGTTGTCCTCGTTGCCGCTGCGGGGTGCACGAGCGACAATTCCCATCAACAAACGCTCGACTCGGTATTCGAAGGCACCTCTGGCGAATGGGTCGACCTGACTCATGCCTACACGGAGGACACCGTGTACTGGCCGACGGACTCGCTTGGGTTTCAGTTTGAGGAGCTTGCCTACGGGGAGACGGATGCGGGTTTCTTCTACAGTGCCTACAGATTTGCCTCTGCCGAACACGGCGGTACGCATCTCGACGCGCCGATCCACTTTGCCCGCGGCAAGATGACCGCCGACGAGGTGCCGTTGGAGAAGTTGATAGGCCCAGCAGTTGTAGTTGACGTATCCGAAAAGGTTGCTACGGACGTCGACTACCGCGCGTCGGTCACTGACCTGGAGGCTCACGAGGCAGAGTACGGGCGGATCCCAGACGGCGCGATACTG
>JANQRN010000126.1 GCA_028284545.1 Rhodothermales bacterium
GAGTAGTCGTACACCGCGATGTGCGCTGCAGCCTTGCCTGGGCCGCCGGCCGCGTCGAAGGCTGATTCGAATGCGCCTGAAACGACGACCTGCGTCCCAGTGTCATTCAAAGCAACGCCAATCGCCCTGTCTGAGAGACCACCGCCAAGCGCTTCCCACTGTCCGGCGCCGTGATTCCAGCGGGCAACGTGATTGAGCGGCGTACCGTCTGCGGCGTTGACGAACTCGCCGACGATGATCAGATTTCCCGCCGGATCAACGTCCAGGTCGATCACGCTTTCATTCAGCCCACCGTTGAGGTTATCCCACGTCTGCGCGGCAATGTCGTAACGACCCACGCCGTTGATCTGAACGACCGTACCGTCTCCGTTTTCGGCCTCCTGCATCGATGGTGAGACCACATAAATCGCGTCTTCGGTATCCGTTACCGTGATTCTGGATGTGAAGCGCGGCAGTACTATCGGGAGCTGCGTCCACGTCGTACCGTTCCACCGTCCGACAGTTGCGCGAAAGCTGGCGGTGTGATCGAATTGAATGACATAGACGTCTCCGGAGGGTGCCCGGTCGCTGTCAATCGCGTTGGCTAGGCGCTGGGCCTGTGCGCTGATGGGCGTCCATGCGGGTTGCGGTTGGGCGGACGCGACTGACGTGCTAGCCAAGAGGAGGACTCCGAAGAGGCGTGAAACTGACATCGTATTGCTTGTGGGCTACTTCAAGGGCTGGTCAGCCAAAGGAGCCCCAAACAATGCAAGAACGTGGCGCGCAAATCGGTCAACCACTGCCGCGAACGCGACATGTCTGATTTGGGCGACAGCGTGGCTACTTCTCGCGTGCGCTGACGACCAATGCGACGGAGATGACAACGGTCGCGCTGGCGGCGATGACCCGGGCGTTGATGACCTCGCCGGCGAAGAGCCAGCCCAGGATTACGGCGACCACCGGGTTGACAAACGCATAGGTAGCGACCTTCGATGCCGCGATGTGCTGGAGCAGCCAGAGGTACGCCGCGTACGAGACCACGCCGCCGGCGGTGGCGAGGTAGACGAGGGCCCAGACCGATCTCGCAGACACGGCCTCGATGACGAGGCGTTCGCCGGATGTCAGCGCGATCGCGAAAAGCAGCATTGATCCGAAAATCATCTGCATGCCAACGTTCAGGATGGTGGATTCGCTCTGAGGTGCCGATCTTGAGTAGACCGAGCCGAGCGCCCACCCGAAGGCGGCCAGCAGCAGGAGCGCGGCCAACTTCAGGTCCACGGCACCCGCGCCGAGTTCGGCGGGCCCCACGAGCAACGCGATCGCCAGCAGGCCGACCAGTAGACCGGCGATGACTCGCGGTCTCGGTAGTCCAGATCTCGTTTGGGCGGCGTCAAGGACGACGATCCATAACGGCACGGTGGCGACGAGCAGCGCGGCGATGCCAGACGGGACAAACTGTTCTGCCCACGAAAGGAGTCCGTTCGAGCCGAGCATCAGCGCGCCGATGATCGCCGCAGACCGCAGGTGGCTCGCGGTGGGCCGACTGATGCCTTTCGTCCACGCCCAGGCTAACATGATGATGCCCGCGGTCAGGAATCGCAGGGCGGCCATGAGGTAGGGCGGGATGGTCTCTACCGCGAAGCGGATGCCGAGGTACGTTGAGCCCCAGATGACGTAGACGGCCGCGAAGGCTAGCAGGACCAGAGGGAGGCGCGGGTTTGCTGGCGTTTCCACAGGCGGCGGGACGGTTGTGTTAATAACTAACTGATTGGTTAATTATATTGATCACGAACAGAACGCGCAAGCAGCGTGTTAGAAGATCCCAGTAAACGCACGGAAACGGTATGGGAAGGCCCAAGGGCTACGACAGGGAAGAGGCAATCCGCAAAGCGATGGCCTTGTTCTGGAAACAGGGATTTGAGGGTACTTCAACCCAGCAGCTGGTTGATCATCTCGGGATCAACCGGAACAGCATGTACTCGGAGTTTGGCAGTAAGAAGGACTTCTACAACACAGTCCTCGAGTACTACGAGCAGACCGAGTACGCGCCGCACATGGAGTCCCTCGAGGACGAGCGCGCGGGACGGGAAGAGATCATCGCGCTGTTCGAGCATTATTCAGCGCTCGCCCGTCGGCGCCCGGCAGCGACGGGTTGCCTGCTGTGCAACAACTCGATCGAGTTGGCTCCTCACGACAAGGAAAGTCGTGTCTTCTCAACGAAATTCGTTGATCGCACGTCAGGCGCCTTCCGAAATGCAATCGAGAATGCCGGCTCAGACGCTCTCGCAGTTCCAGACATCGAAAAACTTGCGGCTTATCTCACAAGCGCATATCTCGGTATCCTTGTGCTCTTGCGATTGAAGGCGTCGCCGGATTTCATCCAGTCGGTGGCTGAGGCCGCTACGGAGCATCTTGACCTCGCGTTGACGTAACCCTGTGACCTACTACCACCGACCCGCATGACCCGCCGCGAACTCATCCAGCTTGCCGCTTCTTTCCCGCTGTATTACGGTCTGGCAAACAGGACGCCGTCTGCTCAACCAAGGCGACCAGCCGACCTGCGCCTCTTTTTCGAGGTCGAAGACGTTCCCCTCATCCGGGCAAACGCTAATAGCCCGATGCTGAAGGCCATGTACGATTCGTGGCGGAGTGAGCCGTTGGGTACGCTTGATGACGCCTTTGAAGCGTATGCGCGGTCAGGAGACTTCATTCGAGATTTTCAATCGGTGACGTCTGCCATTGAGCGATGTGCTATGGTTCAGCTGATCAATCCGTCGGTCGAGCGGGAGACCGTGCTGCTCAACGCGCTGGAGCGACTCGTGGCGCTGCCGCACTGGGACTACTTTCTTGACGGCGGCACGGAAATCCTGGGTATTCAGCGGGCGCCGTACGCCATGGTTCGCGTGCTACTCGCGCGCGAGGTCCTCGGCGACGCGATTGGTGCCGATCTGGACAGACGTGTGTTACGGGCCGTTGCAGAGAAGGGATGCGCGGCGAGCTATAGCACCGTGTTTGACATGGACAATCCAGAGACAGTCGTCGGATGGGACTTCGACGAGCTGCATACGGATTTCTACGATATCTCCATGGAGCGGTGGCCGACTATCCTCGGCGCGAATAACCTGCGGGCTGCACCCACTGGCGCACTTGGGCTCGGGGCACTGGTGCTGCAAAACGTCGACGATCGAGCACAAGCCTGGCTCGAAGCGGCAGTGCAAAGCACGCAACGCTTCCTGAAGCTGATCTCGGCAGATGGCTCATACTTCGAAGGCCTCAGCTACCTCGATTACTCACTCCGAACCCTGCTTCCTTTCATGGAGGCGCATCGGCGAATCATTGGCGATGTCGATTGGGCAAGTCATGTCAATTTTGACGGGATGCTCGAATATGTCCTCACGATGCAAATGGGTCGCCGGAGCGACGGAAGCCCCGACATAGTCAACTTCAGTGATGCCAATCGAAGCGTTTTTCCGGGTGGTATGTCTCTGATTGGCGACTACACAGGCAACGACCTGGCAGGGTTTGTCGCCGCTAGCGCCGGACATCCGCGATGGTTTTACGACCTGCTCTGGTACAAACCTGACGCGCCAACTGCTACGCCCCAGGCCGCGCTACTGAACAAAAGAAATGACCTCAACTGGATCATCTGTCGAACGGGATGGGATGCCGAGGACACCGTGCTGGCGTTCAAGAGTGGGGCGCCCGCAAACCATGAACACGCCGATCGCAACCACATTACGCTGAAGGCTCACGGAGAGCGACTACTCAACGACCATCGCGGCGCCGCGTACGACCGCAGGCACGACGGATGGAAGATGCGTCTGACGGAGGCACATAACGCCGTCCTGGTAGACGGTCGTGGACACCATTACGTCGATGGTATCGAGGGGACAAACGACAGCAAGGCGTTTGCGACCATCACGCAATACGAGGATCGCGCTGACATCGTTTGGTGGACAAGTGATGCGTCGGCCGGCTATATCGTCGAGAACTACCACGCGCATCAAGTGCAGCGCACGGTGCTCTTTGCGAAGCCCGACATCGTGATCGTCTACGATCAGGTTAGGCTGAGGTACCGGCCGCAAACCGTAGCGGCCAGATACTATCCGGATAACTCAGATGGGAATGGTGGGATCAACACCGATGGAAGCACTTTCGTAATCAACCGTCCGGGCGCATCACTTCGCGGTTTGGTTACCTCGGAAGCAGAGACCGTTGTTCGCGCGTCGCGACTTGATGTGCCGGCAGAAGTTGGCGACTTCCCATGCGTCGAAGTGTTCTCGCCAGCCTCCCTCGAACATCGCTTTGTGACGGTGCTGTCGGTTGCGCGACAGGACATGCCCGTTCCGGATCGTGTGCGCAGACTGGAAGGACGGTTTGACGGGACGGCCTTCCGAGTTGTGACACCTGGGCTGTCTGTTTCACTCACGCCGACAGCGCACGCCCCTGTAGTCGAAATCGCGACCTAGCGACCACGGCACATTTCTAATGCTAGAAAAGTAACACTTTTGGTTTTCGCGCGTAACTTACCGAAAACCACGCTCCGGAGGCTGAAATGGACGCTCAGACAAGCATTCTCAAACGCATGGCCCATTCGCTACTGGCCATTGGCCTGTTCTTCTCGGCTGTCACACTCGGGACCGTCGCCACGGCGAGTGGGCAGAACGGGATTGGGCTCTGCGATCGTTCAGACGGTGATCAGTCCAACCACTCACAGAGCAGGACCAACGATGTCGTGACGATCACGACTCGGTATGGCGACTGTCGCGCGGAGGTCCGTGTCGAGGGCGACATCGAGTACAGCGACGACTTCACGCAAGTTGTTCGGTTGTCGCGGAATGCTTTGATGCGATTCGAGGTTCGAAGACCCGGCGAGCGATTCAGGTTGGAGGTGGAGCCGGGGCAGGCGGGGCGACCCGACTACGTCTGGTTCGTTGACAGGCGTGTACAACCGTTCGACGAACGAGCGGAGGAATGGCTGGCTGAGGCGCTGTCGGACTTGTTCAAGTCGACCGGGTACATGGCCGAGGAGCGTGCGATGTGGATCATATCGGAACGCGGGCCTGAGGGCTTGATGACTGAGGTGGAGTCGATGTGGAAGGAGTATGTTCAGTCGAAGTACTTGGGTACGCTACTGGAGCAGCCCGGCTTGGCAGCCTCGGACGTAAGTGAAGCCGTGCGCTTCGCTTCGCAGGCCATTGAGTCTGATCATTCGCTCGGCAAGGTTCTGGAGGCTGCGGCAGAGCATCAGCAGCTTGATGAGGCAACCACGCGCGCATTGGTCGCGGCCACCGAATCAATAGAATCTGATCATACGCACGGTAAGGTCCTCGCGGCGGCACTGGAGCGGACCGACATCGGGGCCGCAACCGCCGCGGCGATCCTGGAATCGGCAGCAAGAGGCATCGAATCTGATCATCAGCTATCAAAGATCCTGATTGACGTTGCTGATCGTTACCGACTGGACGCCGAGATGAGACCTACATACCTCCGCGCCGCCGCGTCGATCGAGTCAGATCACAATAAGGGCAAGGTCTACGAAGCGCTGCTTGAAGACGGCGGATTAACAGGCGCCGACCTCGGGGAGATCCTCGATGGAGCAACGTCGATCGAGTCGGATCATACGCTCGCGAAGCTGCTGGAAGATGTGGCTGAGCAGGAAATGGACAACCGCGCATTGGCCGGACCATTCCTTCGCGCAGCCCGATCCATCGACAGCGATCATTCGCTCTCCAAAGTGCTGGAGGCCTTCTTTGAACGCGACCTTGGCGAGGCAGAGGTCATTGCCGGACTCGCTGCCGCGAAGTCCATCGAAAGCGATCACGCGCTCGGTGGCGTCCTCGACGACGTAGCTGACCGCTACAAAATCGAAGGGAAAGTGCGCGAGGCGTTCATGGACGCGCTTGATTCTATTGAATCACAGCACGAGCACGATAAGATCGCGCGACAGATTGAAGGTTAAGAGTTAAGGGTTGAGGGTTGAGGGTGCTGCGGGAGTGGGAGGCGAGGCGGTTGCGAATGGCCTTCCGAGGAAGTTCGTGTTCTGAGCGTGCGTCAGCTTGCAGTTCCTTATCCTTATGAACACGAGCGCCGGCCCACTATACCGCGCGAGCCGGTTGAAACTCTTCGGCATCACCGCATCTCCTGACGCTCCACCCTCAGCGAGGCCGAAGGCCGACGCGCACCCTCAACCCTCAACCCTCAACCTTCTCACCCTCAACCCTGCGGCAGGCTGTTCCACATGTCGGCGGCCATGCGCCAGACGCCGTCATCGCCCCGTTCCCAGACGATCAGGTACTTGCCACTGAAGGGCGGTAGTGCTTGACCGTCGCGCTCCGTTTGGCCTTCGTAGTACCCCCAGTCGTAAGCATGGTCGCCGTCGACGACCAGCTTCTCCGCCGTGGTTTTGTGGTGAAGCACTTTGACTCCGGCCGGAAGCGTCCAGTAGGCGAGCATCGGCTCGTGACCGACGATGAAGTCGCGGTTGCCGGGTGCGGCCATGCCGTCCTCGGTGTAGATCGACACGAGTTCTTCGATGTCGCCGTTTACGTAGGCGGCGGAGAACCTTGCTGCTTGTTCGCTGATGGCCGCAAGGGCTTCTTGCTCTGTTTGCTCATGGGGTGTCTCTCCTTCGTTGGGTTGGCAGCCGACGAAAAGTATCGCTAGCGAAAGGCACAAATTGGCCGTGCCGAATTGGAGGGACATTGAGGGTCCGATGCGTTGGTGGCTGGTTTCGCGAACGAGCGGCCGCAATCCTGGGTAATACTCCTGGCAGGAATCGAGCTATCGCACAACGAACGAAGATACGGCAGGTGTTCGGTCATTCACCGATACGCGCACAAAGTACAGACCGGACGCCCAGCTCCTGGTGTCGAAAGTACGCCGGTGAGGTCCGTCCCGGTGCGCGCCGTCCTCAAGGGACATTACTTCTCTTCCGAGTATGTCGTACACGGTTGCGACAACACGGGCGGTCTCGGGTAACGAGAACTCGATGCGCGTTATGCCTCGGCCGGGGCTCGGGTAGACCGAGGACCACTCGAGTTCATACCGCGGATCAATCGGGATGGGGATTGGCCGATTGTCGAGCAACGCGTTCGCAAAAACATAGACTTCGCCGACGTCTCGGGCTCGCTCATCACCATTTAGAAAATCCCGTGCGGGAGCGCCGGCCACGACGTATTCATCGTTCGCAGCGATGTTGTAGCCAATACATCCGTCATTGTGCTCCCAGCTGATATCGAAGGGACTGAGTGGTTCCACTCGCCTGACACGTTCCCAGGACCCAAGTCTTCGCGACCACACGACCATGTGGCTGTTGAGTGCGTATCCATCCGGAAAGTCGGCGCCGAATTCTTCGCTGGCGTAGAAGTAGTTCTTCGTGATCTCGATATCCATGGCGTACCCAAGTTCATCCTTGTAGCGGATTGCTCCGGTGAGGGCCCACTTATCGGCCTCCGTGCGATCGAGTATTGATGCGGTGCTCCTATGCAGGACAGCCGCGGTCGTGCCGTCCGCGCTGCAAACGAGTTTGAACGCACGCTCTGTTTCGGGGATGATCAGCGTATCGACGACGGACCACGCATCGTCGTTCAGACGGAGCGTCAAAACGGACATCGAGGCTTCAACGCCATCTGCAGCGTCTGTCGGATTCAGGGGCGTCGGGATGACCTTCAGGATGTCGCCTCGACTGGCACAGGTGCTTCCCTTGTCCAAGCTGATGTCACCTGTACTGATCCATCGGTCGCGGTTCCAGGCGTAGACATCGAGCGAGTCGGCAGTGCCGTCCCTGAGCAGTAGCAAATCATCCGTTACGTCCTGTACCTCGTAATTGATCGAGTGCGACGTGACGAGCTGATTCTCTTCCCAGACACCGTCGACATTGCGAAACGATCGCACGTCATCACCGGATATTACCAGGTGCTGAGCGGAGGTGGCGAAGGACAGCGGTCCCGCGCCCGATGACTGCGTCAAGACCTGCGATTTCTCCCACGACTCTCCGTTGCTGTCGTAGACCTCGATGACTTTCGTACAGCACCGGCCATTGTACACTGCACGGTTGTTACGCACAAAGAGCTGCGATCCCGATATGTCAACCCGTGCGCCGAAGGATGCCCGTGAGTGGGCTGCGTCAGGCGTCAGCCGTTGGGCGGCGACCTGTGCATCGGCAGCTGTGGAAAGTGAGGCAGCAAGCGTAATCGCAATCGCTATTGCAATGGCCGGTGCGTACGCGGGGGTGACGGCCGCGGCTTCGCGGCGGCGTGTGTTAGCAGGCATGGCAGTATCCGATATTCCTTATCGGATAATCGCCTCCATCGATAGCGTGCGCCCAGAATCTTGTTTCAGCCGTCGCCGACGTCGCCTGCGCGGTAGTATCAGGGGGTTGAACCGGCGCTACCGCGCACGCACAATCGGTCTGGTTACGCGAATTCCCCCAGACTCGAGGACGACGAAATAGAGTCCGGCCGGTAGCGATTCGGCTGCGTAGGGGATAGCGTGATCGCCTCCTCCTACATCTCCCTCCATCAGCACGGCGACCTCGCGTCCGATGGCGTCGAATACCGATATCCGAACTGACTGACGGCTTGCAAGTGAGAACCTGATCCTGGTATCGCTTGAGAATGGATTCGGATAGTTCGCCAAGAGCTGAATCGCGGGCCCTCCACGATTCGTGCCAGCTACTGTTTCATCTCCTACTTCGTCAACGCCGACGGCTGTCACCTCCTCTATGTCCACAACCGCCAGATCGATTCCCGGGCCTCCGCCGTTTGCGCTGGGGTCCATAAACCCCGAAAGGACGAGTGCGACTCTGCCAACCGGCATCTCCCGCGTCCACGTACTAACGAGGCTATTGTCGCTGCTGAGCCGAACTTCGATCGAACGCGTGCCAGCCTGGACGGCAATCGGCTCGAGGGCGGGCTGGCCGAACGGCACGCCCTGGGCGCCCAAGACACCGTCGATCAATACGTCAACCGCCGGCGCGTCCGTGACGCCATTGTAGAACAGAACTGCCGCGGCACCGGCGGCAGCACTCGCAGCAAGCCGCGGCAGGAGAGCGGTCCGAAGTGCCAGCCCCGTCGGTCGGCCCCCAGGATTCGGTGCGAACGACTGCGGAACGGCGACGCCCGCGACAAACAGCATCGTTGGTCGGCGGGACTCGATAAACAGGCTATCCTGTACCGCTACGGTGGTCCCACTCTGATCCCTTAGCTCGAGGGCAAGCGGCTCGCCAAGCGGCAAGCCCGCGATGGCGGAGGGCGACACCGTGGCGGTCTCGCCAAAAGCCAGGTCGGTGAAGAGATCGACGTCGGCGGCGGACTTCGAGAGAGCGCCTCCACAGACGCTCGGCGCGGCGGGCCCGGTTACAGAGGAGCTACAGTTGCTACACCCCGGCGCCCCGTTGAAAACCACCAGTTGCGTTGGCTGTGCATCGATATCGTAGCTCCATCTGGCCAGCCCGGGTGTCGTCTTGCCGCCGGCAGTTGTGAATTCACCGCCGACGTAGACCGTCTCTCCGCCAAAAGTCTCCTCGCAACGCAGCGCCACCGACGTTAGTACCGGTCCGTCGGTGCCCGACCCTAACGCAATAAACGCTTCCCTTACGAAAGAGGGCGGATGATCCGCGAGCGGTTCGCCGTCGTCAAGCAACGCGATGTTGTTCATGGCGACTGTTGCACCGTCGCTACCAACGCCCGTTGAGAAATCCCCACCCACGACGAGTCCGATCCTGGATAGCCAGCGAGCGGTTGTGAGCGTGGGGTGCAGGGTGAGCGAGTGCACCGGTCCGTTGAATCCGTTGGCGCTTGCGGTCTCCCCAATTATGTCCCACGCGTTGGTGTCGATCCGCCACTTTGCGATGTGATTCGCGGGCACGATACCGCCTGGTGCCTGTCTGACAACGCGAAAGTCGCCACCGGCATAGAGCACGCCGCGGTTGAAGGTGTGGGGAGCTGAGTCTACCGGCCATATTGGATGCCGGATGTACTTCAACGCGCGGACAGTCGAATCTGCCCCACCTCCCACTGCACGCCAAAGTCCCTCGCGTGCGGAGAACCACGCAATGTTCTTTGATCCATTCACGGGTGTGCCGCCGGAGTTGCGCACGGCATCGAACCGCCCGCCAACGAACACGTCGTGATCATGCGGCTCTGTGCCAGCCGGCGCGTTCGGCAGTCGGTGCGCGACGTCGAGGGCCAGGACTTGAAGCGGGCTCCTGTCGGTGTTCTCTGCCAATCCGTCCCCGAGTGCTTCCCATCGATTGTCCGAGACGATCCAGCGCGCAATGCCGTTCACCACGACTGTCGAGCCGTCTGGATTGGTGGCGATACCAAACGACCCACCCACGTAGAGTACCTCGTCGTCGATGGCCGGACCGTCCCAGTACGCAAGCGCATAGACGGGACCGTCGACGCCCTGACCGAGGCTGAACCAGGTTCGCTGCTGCCGGCTAAACGCGGCGATGTTCGAGACGCTGACAGCGGTCCCATCGTCCTGCCGCACCTCAACGAAGTCTCCGCCGACAAACACCGTCGCCGCGATGTTTACGGGGTACGGATTGCTTGCTGCGACGGCGAAAACCGAAGCCGAGTCGGGAAGACTTACGCCGTTTCCGAAACTCTGCCATGCTCCGCCGTCGAAAACAGAGAGTTTCTGCGCGGGCAGCGGACCGACAGTCGTGAAGGAGCCGCCAAACACCGCTCCGTATGTCGTTCCTCCTACCGCGGTGCTGGCCCGTACGATGTCATCGGGCGGAGCAGATCCGGAGGTCCCCGGCATGTCGTGCCAGGTGTTGCCGTTCCATCGCGCATGGTTCGAAGTTGCAACGGCATTCGCCGGGGGGTTGTGCATTCCGTCGAATTGACCTCCCACATACAGTTCGTCACTCGCCGCGGCTGTCGTCGCCACTGTGGTGAAGAACGGGTTCAAGCCAGACCGCGTGCCGTTGGCGATTAGCGTCCAGGAAGTGTCTGGTGCAGACCGACGGTAGATTTGTCGACCCGTGTTCGCAAAATGGATGTTGTTACCTGAGCGGTGTATTGAGAACACGTTGTTGATTCCGCCGAGTCCCTGATCGTATGATGACCATGTCGAGCCGTCGAACCGCAGGGCCGGAGCCGTTATCGCTCCGGTCGGCGTGTCAACCTGGACATCAAATCCGGATACGATCACTTCCGCGCCGGGCCCGGCGGCAATCGAGAGGGCGTTGGTGAGGAGACCGTTGTCGAGGTTTTGCCAACTGCCGGCAGACCAGCGCGCGATCCCGCCCCGGTCAACACCCTGCGCCGATGGGCTGTCGAGTGTCCCAAACTGTAGTCCGTGCACTATGACATCACCGTCTGGGGATACTGCGATTTGCGAAAGCGGCGAGTCAGCTGTTACACCACCTCCCAGGGTGCTCCACTGCGAACCGTCGAAGCAACCGACAAGTGGTATTCGATGCGTTGACCCATCGCGATTCACTCCCTCGAAGAACGAACCAACTGCGCATATACCGGAACCACTCGGAGCGTTGTCGAGATCAGCGACAGGACCGTCGAGCCCGCCGCCGAGATTGTCCCACCTACCGGAGGCACGGTTCCACCGCGCGACGTGAATGGCCGTTTGTTTGGTTCCATCAGGATTAACCGCCTCGAAGAAGTTGCCGCCAACGAAGAAGTCCCCGTTTGGCTTGGCTACGACCGCCCTGGCCCCCGTGACCTGGTACCGAAGTACCCCACCAACGACCGTCCAGTTGGCGAGGAGTGTGTCGAACTCCGCTACGAACACGAAGCCGAAGCCGAATGCGCTTGGTGGTGGGACGTTAAATGCCACGACTACACGGCCGGTTGAATCTATGTCGCTCGCAACGGGGATCTCGTTGCCGCCAAAGTTGATAGAGCCCGGCGGAGGAGACCAGTGAGCGTCATCCCGCGGCGGAGGGCTCTGGGCCGATGCAAACGGCAGCAGCGTGTGCAGCAAAATGCAAGCTGCAGGAATCGCAAACACCAGAGCTGGAGTGCGTTGGGCCTTTGGGGCCAATCGTGATGGCGTGCGCATGTTCGGCACCGGTAGACTGGGTGTGATGGGCCGTTGACCGCAGTAGGCCCGGTAGTATCGGAAGCCCGAACGGTCGGGTGATTGTGTCAGGATCAGCAAGATTGCGCTGAAACCCGGATTGAAGCCATGCTCAGCACCGTCTGATGCACTCGCCGAATCAGCGTGCCGCGCTCGTCTTGCACTTGTCGAAGAGCGCACCTATCGTCTGCCGGAGGTTAGCCGACGGTAAAACGACGGGGATATGCCCCGGGAGGATCGTATGGGTCGCGCAATTGGAGCCGCAGTGGCTGGCTACGTCGCAATGTTCGCGGGAATCTTCCTAATCATGACCGTGTCGTGGGCTGCTGTCGGTCCGGATGGTGCGTTCCAACCCGGCGTCTGGGAAGTAACCGGGCTTTGGCTTTTCCTCATGACGCTCGCGGGCATTGTCGCCGCGATTGCGGGAGGCTATATCACGGCGATGATTTCGTCCCACCCACGCGCGATACCAATTCTTCTTGGCATCGTCATCGTCATGAGCATCTTGAGCGTGCTCCCTGCGTTGACTGGGGGCGCACCCGAGCCGCCGCTACCTCGGCCATCTGATGTTCCGATGTTCGAAGCGATGCAGAATGGTAAGCAGCCGATGTGGCTGATGCTGCTGAATCCGATCATCGCGATCGTCGGGGTGCTGATTCGCGCCCGCCTTAAGAGAGGAGGGGCATCCTCATAGACACGTCGCCTCAATGAGGGTGCGCGCCGTTTCAACCGAGTTGTTGAGCCAGCTTACCTCCGGCAGTGTTTGTCTCATGTGCGTCGGGATCTCACCGGTGCCGTGATAGGCCTGCGCCGCCATTATTCCGGTCGTCATCGCCCGGGCCCGCTGTCGGTAGTTGTCTTCACCCGTAGCGTCATAGGCAGCGCAGTACGCGTTGAGGACGTTCGCCGTTGAGCGGCCAATCGGCGTGTAGAACGCGTACTGTTCCAGCGTGGCGGGCAGAAACCAGTCTTTGCCGCCATCCGCTGTTGTCCCGTTCCATTTCATACCAGGGCGGAAGAACTCGGTGCGCGTTACGGCATCGTCATGCGTCCAGATCACAAACTGGTCTTCGGCAAACAGGAGGAGCTCGCGAGCAAGCTTCACCAGTTCTCGGTCGTCAGCGTAGTGCTCAAACAGGTGACGAGCAATGAACGCGGGTTCGAGGTGCGCCAGGTTTCGATACGTGGCCCGCGGTCGCGTGTCTTCGAACTGGGCCTCCCATGCAAACGTCTCCACCGGGTTTGCCATCAGCCAGGCGAACGCCGCGTCGTGTGTTTCGGTGAACCTCTCAATCCGGTATTGCCGATGCAGGCGGTCGAGGAAGATGATCACTGATCCCGGGATCATCAGCTTGTTTCCAACCGCATCTCCGGTAGCACGTCGGATAAGCAACGGCCACGTTCCGTCTTCGCGCTGCGTACTGCGATACGTGTCCGCAATCGCCAGTGCGGCTTCCAGCCACTGCCTGTCGTCTGTTGCGTCGTACAGATCCAGAAACGCCAGTGCTGCCTCCGACGGGTATTGCGCCATGATCTGGTCCATGTAGATCGGATGCTCACCGCGGTCCACGCCGTCCCAATAGGAGTGCGTCCAACCTTGCAGCGGACTACCCTCGGGCTCCCGGAGCGTAAGCAGAAACGAAGCCGCGGCCACCGAGACGCGACGCGCCTGATCCGCAACTTCGGCATCGTCGGTCTGCTGTGAAAGGAACAACATCCCCTGTGAAAGGAAGCCCATAAGCTTCGACGGATGCACCCACAGCGGGTAGTCGGGGTCGGGTCCGCCGGGCTCAAGCCAGTGTTGCACCTTCGGCAGCTCCAGCACAGCTTCAAGACCCCACATGCCGGCATCGTGCATCGCCTGTCGGTCGGCAACCACGGTGGGAGCGGCTTCGAATCCCGGCGACTTGATGGTGTTGATCGTCGCAAGATGAAGTGTGTCGCCAGCGGGAGTCGTTCCGTGGTAGTCTAGCGTCAGGAATCCATCAGAGATCTGGTCCCAGATCGCCGCAAGTGAGCTCCAGGGGTTTGGCAGCTCCACGCGGACAACCTGGTCTTCGACTCGCGCGGACACGAAATACTGACTGGCCGCGCCTGTTGAATCTTTGACGTCGAACGCGGGAGGATAGATGAACCGGTTAGCATGCACATTCCAGAATGGACGTACGCCCGGCTCGCCGTGGCGAAGTGTGACCGGCGGTGTCTGATCGTCACTGGGGATCGTCGTACAGGCACTCATCAGCGTGATTGCAACGATAGCGCAAGTCAGGCCGAATCGCAGTTCGGGGATAACGGCCCGGTTAATCTGGCGTCGATACATGTGTAGTAGGTGCGTCGCATTATTTCAGGTCAATGGCGAAAGGTACGTTGCGAACTCACGCATGCTCGGTTAACGCGCCAAATCGTGTCGAGCGCGCGTGCCTGACGCGGTGGCAGCGTCGGTGATGGGCTTCAATTCGCGCGAGGCCTGGTACTTTCCGTAGCCCGAACACTCGGGGATTGTCTCAAGAGCAGTAAATTGAGCCCGAATAAAACCGCCGTATCCATGCCCAGCACCGCCCGCCGCGCCCGCACTCTCGGGCTGACCGCCTTCGTTCTCTTCTTAGCCTGCGCTATGCTTCCGGTGAGCGAGGCGCTTGCCCAGAACACACGGCCGCTGCAACACGATGACGTGAACCAGTGGAATCACATCACGAGTCGGATGATATCTGACAACGGCGACTGGGCGATGTGGCAGGTGGGCCCGCCAGAAGGGGATGCAACCCTCCACGTTCGTCACACCGCTCGCCAGACGCATCACGTAGTTGCACGCGGAGAATCTGCGCAGTTCTCGGGTGATGGCTCACATGTAATCTTCCGGCTGAAGGCGCCGTTCGACTCCACGCGTCAGGCGAAGCTCGACGAAAAGAAGAAGGACGAGATGCCGCCGGATTCAGTCGGCTTCCTCAATCTTCAGACCGGGGCGCTGTCGATTCTTGATCCGATTCAGTCGTTCAAGGTGCCCGAGAAAGGTGGTTCGCGGTTCGCGTACCTCCTGACCGACGCCGCCTCGAAGCCAGACTCTGCTGACGCCGATTCTGTGGGCATGACGCCTGAAGAACCCGAAGAGGAGAGTGCCGAGGCCGGCGAGTCCGACTCGTCCGAAGTAGATACGCCCGACATTCCTGATACGGCGACGCTTGTCGTGCATGACCTTGCAGATGGTTCCTCCATGCGAGTGGAAGGCGTCGCTGAATACACCTTCTCGGAGGACGGCAACGGACTTGCGGTCTCTGTCTATGCGGATGAAGAAACCCCGGAGGAGCACGGCGTCTACGTCATCGGCTCCCGGGACGATGGCCCCACACCGCTTCTTACGGGGGAGGGCCGGTACCTGCACCTTGCGTTTGACAAGTCAGGCGTACAACTAGCCTTCTTGAGTGACCGCGACGACTGGCCCGCCGAGAATCCGGCGACCGATCTGTACCTGGCGCAGCCGGGAGAGACGTTCGCGCAAAAAGTACTCGATGCCCGCCACACACGGCTACCGAGCGGGTGGTGGATTAGCGAACACGGGGACGTCGTCTTTTCGGACGACGGCACGCGGCTGTTTTTCGGATCCGCCCCGGAACCCGAGTCTGAGCCTGAGGACGAGCCGGAGCTACTGGACAATGAAACCGTTGAGGTTGACGTCTGGTCGTGGACTGATCCCCTGCTTCAGCCGATGCAGTTGGTCCAGGCTGATCGCGAAAAGAAGCGAACGCATGCGGCTGTTCTGCACCTGGATCAGCGTCGCCGCGGGGACGATGCCGTTGTCCAACTCGCGAGCAAAGACATTCCGGATGTCACGTATGCTGACGGTCGCCATGGAGACGTTGTTCTGGGTGAAACGGACATGCCGTACCGCCAGCGTATCTCGTGGGACTCGCCTCGGTACCAGGACGCGTATACGATCAATATCACCTCAGGCGAGCGAACAAAACTCTTCACGGATCGACAGGTCAACACTTCGCTCTCGCCTGCGGGCCGCTACGTTTATTGGTGGGATGGCCATGCCAAGCATTGGTTTGCGTGGGACGTACGCCGCGGCCTGGAGATAAACCTCACCGCCGACCTCGGCGTCTCGATGGCGGATCACCTTGCAGACCGCCCGATGATCCCGGGACCCGAGGGATCCGCTGGCTGGACAGACGATGACGCACTGTTTCTCGTCTACGACAAGCACGATGTCTGGGCGATCGATCCTGCGCGGCCCGGCAACGCCCGTATGATTACTGAGGGTTTTGGTCGACTTCAGGATGTTCGTTTCCGTGTCGTGGACCTGGATCGCGAAGATCCTGCTGTGTCGAACGACCTCGTTTTGTCGTCCTTCGACTTTGGGACGAAGGAGCGCGGCTACTATGCCGATCAGGTGCGCGGAGACGGACAGCCGCGTGAACTGATCGGCGGTCCACATGCCTACGGTAACCTGGCAAAGGCAGAGAACGCTGACCAGGTGATCTTCAGTCGGCAGTCGTTTCGAGAGTACCCGGACGTCTGGACAGCCGACCTCTCGCTCTCGTCGCCGCAAAAACTGAGTGGCGCAAATCCGCAACTCGACCAGTTTTCCTGGGGCACGGCGGAGCTCGTTCGGTGGACCTCGCTTGACGGCGACGAACTCGACGGGATCCTGTACAAACCTGATGGTTTCGACGCGACGCAGAAGTACCCGATGATGGTCTACTTCTACGAGAAATCCTCGTCGGGACTCTTCAATCACTTCGCCCCGCGGGCTAGCCGGTCGAGCATCGATAGGTCGTTCTACGTCTCCCGTGGCTACCTGCTCTTCGTGCCGGATATTCCGTACAAAGACGGCTACCCGGGCGAATCCGCCATGAACGCAGTCATGCCGGGCATCACGGCACTGATCGACGAGGGTTTCGTGGACGCAGATCGGATCGGCGTGCAGGGCCACTCGTGGGGTGGCTACCAGATCGCCTACATGGTGACGCAGACGAATCTGTTTGCCGCTGCTGAGGCCGGTGCGCCGGTTTCAAACATGACGAGTGCCTACGGCGGAATCCGCTGGGCCTCGGGCATGTCGCGGATGTTTCAGTACGAGAAGACGCAGAGTCGAATCGGCGGCACGCTGTGGGACGCGCAGCACCGATACATCGACAACTCACCGCTCTTCCAGGCAGACAAAGTGCAGACGCCGCTGCTCATGATGCACAACGACGAAGACGGCGCCGTGCCGTGGTACCAGGGCATCGAGTATTTCGTTGCGCTACGCCGACTCGGGACGCCCGTCTGGATGCTGAACTACAACGGAGAGGCTCACGGCCTGAGAAACCTGCACAATCAGCGCGACTGGGCAATCAGGATGCAGCAATTCTTCGACCACTACCTGATGGACGCGCCAGCGCCGGTGTGGATGACGGAGGGTGTGCCCGCCGTGAAGAAGGGGGAGACGCTGGGGCTTGAGTTGGGAGAGTAGGAAGGTTGAGGGTGGAAGGTAGGAGCCGTCGACGCGCGACATCACTTACCTCAACCCCATTGCATTCCTCGCGAGAATGAGACTGTCAGCATCTGGTCAGCCTCCCTGCAGCGCGTAAGGTACGCATCGATTACGATCGCACGAACGCTGTTCGCTGCCGCTTCGCCTCGTCCGGCCGGCTTCGGCGTAAGAGCTGGGCGCGCAATGCGCTCGCGTCTCCTCGGCATGCTCAAGTCGCTCGGACGACTGTCTTGATCGTTGTGCCCTGTTCTCAAGGGGTTGTTTTCCATATCCATAGCCCCGGTATTGATCGCTCAACTATACAAGCGAAAAAAGGTCACTTCACGTGTCAGTCTCGAGCGATTTGTCCGCTGCAGGCTCGGCGTCACGTAATGCACTCATAGGCCGCAAAAGGATCTTTCCGGCGCTCATGTTGCCCAAATACGCTTCTGTGGCCTCCCGAGCCGCCTCAAAGGGGTACTCCCGTCGGATCTCGCTCCTGAGATCCGTCATTATGAGTCGCTGAGCCTTGCGCCAGAGCAGCAGTATTTGGATAACGTTCTTCTTCC
>JANQRN010000153.1 GCA_028284545.1 Rhodothermales bacterium
CCGCTGCTTCCGCGGATAGGTTCACGCGAAGAGTTGGCTGATCTGCAGGGCATGCTCGTTTCGGAGCTCAGCCTGCTGCATTCGAACGCCGGGGGCGGAGATAACCGTTCCGGAGACAACGCGGCCTCACCCGCGTTCCTGGGTGGCAATTTTGAACGCGATGCGGCGTCGGGCGGCTTCCGCCTCATCCATCGCCTGGCCTTCGATCCGGACTTGTTGGAGTTCCGCGGTCCGCTCGCCCATCCGGATGCTGACATCAAGGAGGGCAGCATCATTCTGGCAGTGAACGGACGGTCGACACGCGACGCCAGGAACATTGGCCAGCTATTGATGGATCAGGCTGGCAAACAAGTACGCCTCCGTGTGCAGGATCCAGACGGCGACGAACGGAACGTCATTGTCACGCCGGTGACAGGGGGAGCGGAATACAACCTGCGCTACCACGAGTGGGAGTACACTCGAAGAATGAAGGCCGATGAACTGTCCGACGGAGAAGTCGGGTACGTGCACCTGCGGGCCATGGGTCGTGGGGACGCGGGTCAGTTCACGCGCGAATTTTATTCTCAGCTCGACAAGCAGGGCATGATCATCGATGTTCGTCACAACCGTGGTGGCAACATCGATTCCTGGATCCTGACCCAATTGCTTCGTCGACCATGGGCCTGGTTCAAGCCGCGGTCAGACTACCTGTATCCGAACATGCAGTACTCCTTCGGCGGTCATCTTGTCATTCTGGTTGATGAACGTTCCGCTTCCGACGGCGAAGCCGTTGCCGACGGATTCCGACGTCTGGGTTTGGGTGCCGCCATCGGCGTCCGGACCTGGGGAGGTGAAGTGTGGCTGTCCAGCTCGAACCGGCAGGTCGACGGCGGTGTTACCCGGGCCTCGGAGACGGGTGTGTTTGCCGACGGCGAGTGGTTGATCGAAGGCTGGGGTTTCGTCCCTGATATCGAAGTGGACAACCCACCGCACGCGACATACAACGGGAATGATGCGCAGCTGGAGGCTGCGGTCGCGCACCTCCTTGGCCTGATCGCCGACGATCCGCGTCGATGGCCAGAGCCGCCGCCGTATCCAGCACTGATCCCCGGCTCAGGCTTCCCGACACCGTGGCATGAGCAGCATCGGTAGAACAGATAGTTGCCCGACGCAAGTTCATCGATGCAGGCCGTACGTGAGAACGCGCCGCCGGCGTAGACAGAGTCTACCGCATGGTAATCCGTCTGCGAAGCTTTCCGGGCTCGCCTTCTGGCGCCCAGGTCGAATCGGCCACGATTTCCATGTCGTCACTGAACAGAGCGAGCATCTCTGGTAGCAACGCTGCCCCCTCCATTCGTATCCGCACGGGTAGTTCCTCGACTACTCGCTGTTTCTCCGTCTGGGTGCCCGTTTCGAGGCCCACTACGAATGCCATTGCGCAGAGTGTCGCGACGCCAATCCAGCTTGAGGCAAGACGCCAGCCCGTGAGGCGCCACGACGCGTTGCTGTTCACGGCTCGATCCGGCACCCGATTCGTCACTGAAGACTCCGCTGTTGTGCGGCGCGGCGCGACAGGCTCGTTGGCCTCAGCAATTCCGTTGCGAAACGCCGCCACCTTCGCGGCGTCGAACTCGGGCTTGGCCATCAGTGCATAACCTCTTCGCGGCACGGTCCGGATTACGTTTCGATCAACCGAGCAGTCAGACATGACGCGTCGCAAGAGGCTTACCGCTTTCGTCAGCGCCTCATCAGACACGTAAAGGGCATCGGGCCATCCGGCTTCCAGGAGGTCCTCGCGCGACACGGTCGTACCAGGCGACTCCACCAGGCGCATGAGCACGCGCATGACGCGCGGCTGTACGTGGCTGCTCGTTGTCGAGTCGGCTACGAGGTTTAACCCCGGGTCAACATAACAGTCACCCAGTAGGAATGGCGGACGGGGCATGGCGACAAAGGGAATGATTTGGGAAGGTGTACTTCAGGTAAACGATGGTTGGGTCATGTTAGTATCTCAAGCTGATCCACAAACAAGTCTCTGACATGACACGCCCCCGTCGTTACGTGCTCACGTGCTGGTTGTTGCTTCCTGTCCTGGCTGTGCCGACAACGGCGAGCGGACAGACCGGCGGCCCGACTCCGATCAACGCGACGCAAAAGTCCGACGTCCTGACGGCACTGGAGAGTAGACTCTCGGAAACGTACACGTTTCCCGAACGGGCTGAAGCCGTGGCGACTCACTTACTGTCGCGGTCCGCTGCGGGCGCGTACGACAGCATGGCATCCGCGCGCGAGTTCGCCGAAGTGCTTACGACCGACCTGCGCAAGTACACGTCAGATCTCCATTTCGCGATCCGCCACGATCCCGAACAGTATGCCGCCATAGGCGCGATGGGCCTTGGCCCCAACCCTATGCGCTCACGATTTGCGGGTGATACGGACGACGATCAAGACGTTGTTCAGGATGCGCAACCCGAAACCCCAAGCGCGGGGATGGCCGGGTTCGACGCGCTGCTGACGAGTTTTTCGCGGACGAACTTCAGCATGCCGCGCGCTGAGGTCTTCGAGGGAAACATTGGATACCTGAAGCTCGGCATCTTTCCTCCGATCGACCTCGCCAGTGCAACCGTTGACGCTGCCATGGACTTCCTCGGGCACACCGACGCGCTAATCCTGGACCTCCGCTCTGTCGCGGGTGGGGTAGGCGGGTTTACGCCCTACCTGGCGAGCTACTTCTTCGAGCAAGAGAACAAGCTGCTCTTTTCGCGTGAGTTCGCGTGGGCAGATCGATCGGAGGAACGGCGGACGGTTGACGTCGGTGGCACGCGACGACCCGACGTTCCGGTGTTCATTCTGACAAGTGAGATGACAGGCTCTGCGGGCGAAAATCTGGCGTACACGCTGCAGCAGCACGGTCGGGCGCAGGTCGTCGGCGAATCAACACGAGGCGCCGCGCACTCCTCGACGATCGTTCAGTTGACGCACGGCTTCGTGGCACAAATCCCGATAGCTCGCGTTGTGCACCCCGTGTCGGACAGCAACTGGGAGGGGAGCGGCGTCATCCCAGACGCAGAGGCCCGCGCGTCAGAAGCGCTGACGGTTGCGCGAATCGAGGCACTGGATCTGCTTGCGAGTTCAACTGTGGACGCGGAATACCGTGCACGCTTGATCGAATTGGTGGATGACCTGCGGGATGAACTACGCGAGGCCCTGGCCGCGTCGTCGGATGAGCGTGCATCCGCAGAAGCCGACTTGGCTGAATATGTGGGGAAGTACGGAATCCGCAGCGTCTTCCTCGACGACGGAATCCTCAAGTACCAGCGGGAGGGTGGCCCGCCGATTCGAATCGTCAGAAAGGACGGTGACCTGTTTCGGTTTGACCTCGACGAGAACATGCGCGCGGCGGTCTCGCTTCCAGACCTGAGGTTTGAGCGAGACGCAGCGGGGACGGTCCGCCAGCTGTCACTTATCAGAGGCGACGGATCAGTCGAAGCGGTGCTGGAGCGGAGTGAGTGAGGGCTTTCGAGAACACGCTGTGGGGCACCTACTTCAGCCATCCCCTGCGGGCCATGTACACCACGAATCCGATCGCGACCGCGAGCATGAGGCCTAGCGCAAACGGATACCCGAGACTCCAGCCCAGCTCCGGCATGTTCCATCGCGAGACCTCGGGGTCGAAGTTCATCCCGTACAATCCCGCGATGAACCCGAGTGGGATAAAGATCGTGGCGATGATCGTCAGGACCTTCATGACCTCATTCATCCGGTTGCTGACGGCGGACATGTACGTCGACATTAGGTCGCCGGTCATTTCGCGGTACGTCTCGGTTAACTCAACGCTCCGGATCGTGTGGTCGTAGACGTCGCGGAGAAACACCAGCGTTTCCTGGCCGATCTGCGGTGCCTCCCCGCGTAACAACGCATTGAGTACTTCCCGGTGAGGGCCGAGGGCCTTTCGTAGTGACACCAGCGTACGGCGCGTCGCGTGGATCTTCGCTACGGTCTCCTGATCAGGCGACTCCAGCACTTCCTCCTCGAGCAATTCTATTTCGTCACCTAGCTGGTCCAGTACCGGGAAGTAGGAGTCAACAATGGCGTCGAGCAACGCGTACAGCAGATACCCTGCGCCCCTGGATCGAATACGACCAGTGCGCTGTCGGATACGCTCGCGCACGCCCTCGAATGGATCGCCGCGCCGCTCCTGTATCGTGAGGACCCAGCCCTCACCGAGGAACAGGCTGACTTGCTCGGTCGGGGCGGTGGCTTGGTCGGCCATCCGACCGACGAGAAAAAGCCCATTCTCGTACGTGTCGACCTTGGCCCGCTGGCCCAGGTTGACCGCGTCCTCTAGTGCGAGCATGTGGAGCCCGAGCAGCTTACGCAGTTCTTCGAGTTCCTTGCCCTGGCCAAATCCGACCATGTCGATCCACACGACGTCGCCGGCCTTGAGAAGGCCTCCGATTTCTGCCGGGTCCGCGATGCGCGTCTCGTCGACATGCTCGGGGCTGTACGACAGGATATTGATTTCGGGTGGTTGCGCCCCGGGATCGAAGTGCAACGTTCCCGGTGCCGTACCTGGGCGATGTTGCTGCTTTTTTCGCGGATGCCTGAGTCGCGGGACTCTTCGCGCAGCATGCCGGTTTTGCGGATCTTTCATCGGCGCGCCGCGCCTAGCGCCTCGACAACGGGTGTGTCCAGGTGCACGTCGAGCTGTGGGAAGGCGATCGTGACGCCAGCCTCTTTCAGCGCCCACCAGATTGCCTCATGCAGGTCAGAGTTGCGCTGCATGCGGCTCCAGGGATCGTCGAACCAGACCGACACCTCAAAGTTGACCGACGAAGCGCCAAACTCCTTCATGAACACGACGGGGTCCTTCGTCTGTGAACGCCACGGTAACTCGGTGGCGGTCTTCTCCAGCGCGCTGCGAACCAGCGCCATATCCGAGTCGTACGTCACGCCGACCGGGACACGAAGGCGCATCAGTGGGTCGCGCAGCGTGAAGTTCTTGACGATCGACTGGACCAGGTGCGAGCTCGGTATTATCACATCCTCTTCGTTGACAGTGCGAGCCACCGCCGCGCGGATACCCATCTCCTTGATCATGCAGATCTGCCCGTTCACATCCACGATATCCCCCGGCTTGACGCTGCGCTCCATAAGCAGGATGACACCCGAGATGAAGTTCGAGACCACGTTCTGCATGGCGAAACCGATCGCGACCGCAAACAGGGCGCCGGCGGCAAACAGCCCGGTGAGTTGAACGCCAAGCGTATGGAGCGCGATGAGGAGTCCGGTGATTACGACGAAGTACTGCAGCAAGCGGACCGTCGTCAGCAGGTTACCGCGAGTCAGTGGGTCAGTGCGTCGCTTGATTAAGCGCTCGAGCACCTTGCGGATGATGCGCCCGATGATGAGCGCCGCGATCAGAATCAGGACCGACACGACCAGCGTCGCGATCGTCACCTCGGTACCGCCAACGGTGAACAGCACGCGATTGCCGATTTCATCGACAGACTGGGGGAGGGTGCGTGGCTGGAGCGAAAGGTGCATACCGGAAGCGAGCTAGTCTACGCGCGCAAGATACTCCCGCGCATTGACTACCGCTTCACCAGCGTGTGCACGATGTAGTAGGGCGCGTTCATCAGGGTCTGTACCGGGTCGCACCCTCGGCCGTGGCGAACCACAGGTTTCCGTCTTTAGCCTGAAAGACATCATACACTGTATCGCTGGCCAACCCATCTACGATTCCGTAGGAGGCCCAGGTTTCCCCATCGTATGCGTAGACACCGGCATCGTCTGAGACGGCCCAGATCGTTCCCGCCTTGTCGATGAAGCTGGGCCTTGCGTCGAGGCCAGGAAGATGTTGTATCCACTGCTCCCCGTCAAACTGATACACCCCGCTTGCGCGAGTGCCGAACCAGAGGCTGCCGGAGTCATCTTCCAGAATCGATCCGAAGTTGCTCTCTGGATAGTGAACCCGCATTTCGCCCTCGACCCACTGCGCCAGTCCGCGCCGACACGCGGACCATACGTTGCCGTTTCGGTCTTTCAGCGCTTCATGCACCACCTGGTGCGGCAACCCGTCCGCTTGCGTATAGTGCTGCCATCCCTGGTCGGTGAGAGCGCTTGCTCCCCCGTTTGCACCAAACCAGAGGTGTCCTCGACTGTCGAGGTTGATGGAGAATACGACGCGCGGCTGGAGCGCGCCGAGTGAGTCATGGCCTACCCAGGCGTTCCCGTCGAAGGTGCTATATCCGCCCCTACCGGCAGTCCAGATATTCCCGTCACGGTCTTCCACGATGGTCGCGATCCCGTTTGACACCAGTCCGTCGTCGGTGGTGTAGTAGGTCCAGGACTCCCCGTCGAAGACGCCCAACCCAGAGCGGGTGCCGAACCAGAGGTTACCCTTGCTGTCCTCGAAGACGGCCCGGACCTCGTTCTCGGGTAACCCATCTTCAGTGGTCCATGTCTCCCATTCGCCGGAACGCTCCCTGCTGTGATGACCCAATTGTGCTTTGAGGTTCGGCGAATCGGCGAACGCCGCCGCGTCGACCTCGTCGCCGGAACAGGCGAGCGCGAGCAGGGCCTGTGCGTCACGCATGTCAAGGTCGACGCGGACGGTTTGCGCGTTGATCGGTGTCGACGTAGCGACAACAAGTATGCACGCGAAGAAGGACGTTGACTTCATGGCAACAGGCTCGCTTACGACTCGGCTTTCTTGTACGTGTAGTCCGAAGATAGCGTCCACGATTCGTCGCCGTCGCGCTTCAGAAATAGCTGCACGAACAGTGTCTGGTCATCCGTAAACCGGAATGTCCAACGGAGTGCATAGCCCACAGGGGCGGCACTCTCCATTGTAAGCGTGCCCTCATCCGAAAGGTCGCCCGTGAGCCACGTCATGCCTGGGTTGAACCCATCGACTTGTGCGTACTCAAAGCGCTTGGCGCCTTGTGAATAGCCGAGGTGCGATTCACCAACAAGGACCTGCCCGCCGACAGTGAACGCAAAACGCTCGTGGATGTAGCGCCCATTGTATGCCGATGTCCACTCGGTGCGACCCTGAAAGGTAGCTGTCTGGCCGCGGGAGTTGTACTGCCGTGCCTCGATGTTCCACGTGCCCGGGAAGTTCGCGAGAAAATCCGCCGTCTGCGCCGAAGCGGAGCGGGGCGGTGCGCCAAGCGAGAGAACTACAATGGCCACTACTGCCGTGACAAGTCGGGACATGTCGAAAACCGTCTGAGAATTCTATTTGCGGATTCTCAGTATTGGGATCACCGGCCTTGAATGCCTGAACAAATCCTGCACTTATCCGGAATCAACGTCCTGGGACTTGGCTGGTGTGCCTGCCAACCGAGTTTCGTCCCCCGCCGTGAAGTCGAAACGTCGGCGTGTACAGTGCGTTGCACGGCGCAACTGACAACGCATCCCGACCCATGCATCAAATGAAGACTGCCCTTCCCGTCGTTGTGCTGTGGGAATCGTATTGCTGAACGGCTGCGTTAGCGACCGTACCTCGCTGGCGGAACCGTCTGTTCCATCCAGTGTGTCCGGTCAGCAGTTTGTTGAACGCGTTTCGGAGGAGGACGTAGTTCTGGACGTGCGCACTCCGTCTGAGTTCGCCGCTGGTCACTTGGTCGGTGCGCTGAATGTAGACTTTCGGGCGGCCGGTTTTCGAGAACAAATCGGCGAGTTGGATCGGGACAAGACGTACTACGTGTACTGTCGGACGGGCAACAGGAGTGGGCAGACCCAGCGACTGATGAGGGAAATGGGCTTCACGTCTGTTATCAACGCCGGTGGGTTTGCCGGGTTGGCCCGGGCGGGCGCGCCAACTGCCAAGTAGTAACGGTTTTCGGTAACGACCCCCTGGCGGGGAGTGACATCCGCAGAGCGTTGCTTCGAACAACCGTTAGCGCGACATTGCTAATACAACGTTTCGAAGAGAATCGTCGCCACGCCCCCACTCTCCGCATTTCGATCTACGCCTCACGTCCAAATGAATGATCTCCCGACGCCAGCGCTGCCTGTCGAGCGCTCCAGGCTGATATTCGCGCTGTCGCTAGCCGTTGTGCTCAGTACGACCCTTGTCACCACGTCCGCAACTGCTCAGCAGCGGGCGCGCGACCTGGGCTTGCCCATGGAGGGCGAAACCGGACCGCTTAACGCCATCACTGACGTCGCAGGCGTTGAGGTTGGCTTCACAACGCTCATCGAAGGTGAAGGAAAGGTCGTTGTTGGTGAGGGGCCGATTCGTACCGGGGTGACGGCCATCTTCCCGCGCGGTCGAGAAAACACCGATCCTGTATTCGGCGCGTGGTTCTCTCTGAATGGCAACGGCGAGATGACGGGGACGGCGTGGGTCGAAGAGTCGGGTTTTGTCGAAGGCCCGGTCATGATCACGAACACCCACTCGGTCGGCGTCGTGCGTGACGCTGTGATCTCATGGATGGTTCGTGAGGGGCACCTCGACGGGGATTTCATGATGCCGGTGGTTGCTGAAACCTACGATTCACTAAACGACATCAACGGGCAGCACGTAACGACGGAACACGCGATGTCCGCAATGGACGGCGCGCGCGCCGGTGCGGTTGCCGAAGGCAACGTAGGCGGTGGAACGGGGATGATCTGCCACGGCTTCAAGGGGGGCACCGGCACGGCCTCCCAGCAAGTCCGCGGCCACTACGTTGGTGTGCTCGTGCAGTGCAACTACGGTTCACGCAGCGCGCTGCGGATCGCAGGTGTACCCGTCGGTCGCGAACTTTCCGAGCCAGCCATGTGCTGGGACAACCCTGACGTCGAACCGCGCTGGGGCCTCGGGCACTGCGACGCAGACGCTGAAGGCAGCGGCAACGGAGCCGACGAGGATCGCGGATCGATCATCATCGTCGTCGCTACCGACATTCCGCTAATGCCGCATCAGCTCAAGCGCGTCGTCAAGCGCGCCGCGCTGGGTGTCGGCAAGATGGGCGGCATCGGCGGCAATAGCTCGGGCGACATCTTCATCGCGTTCTCGACGGCCAATACCGACGCCGCCCAATCGGGCGCAATGCCGGAGCTGACGATGTGGCCCAACGAGTGGCTGAATCCGGTATTCCAGGGTACCATTTGGGCCGTCGAGGAGGCCATCATCAACGCGATGCTGGGCGCAGAGTCAATGACGGGCGCTGACTACCTGCGCGTTCCGGCGCTCCCGCATGACCGGTTGCAACAGGTCATGAAGCGGTACGGGCGCCTCGATAACTGATTGATCTCGCGGCCGCGTCGGTTCCACGTACCCCGCCTACCCATGCGCGGTCGAGGTGCACCGTCGACCCGTCCACTGTGCCACCTCTGTCCTTCCCTAATCGGCTCGGGTGCCGTACGTTGTCCACTCTAACCGTGTACGCAATTACCGCGGCAATTAGCACCGTGCCCGACCTCCCAACACCCGCCCTGCTCGTCGAGCGCAGCAGGCTCGAGGCCAACCTCGCCGACATGCAGTCGCGCGCAAACATCGCCGGCGTTGCGCTGCGCCCGCACACGAAAACGCACAAGTGCGTCGAGATCGCAAAGCTGCAACGCGACGCGGGCGCCCGCGGCATCACCGTCGCAAAGGTCTCCGAGGCTGAGGTGTTCGCAGAATCCGGATTCAAGGATATCCGAATCGCCTACTGCGTCGTCGGTGGCGACAAGATGGAACGCATCGCAGCGCTCGCCCGGCAGTGCCGTATCAGCTTCTGCGTGGATACCGTCGAGGGCGCGCGAATGGCGTCGGCCGGAATCGTCGGCTCCGCAGCATTCGCCGCCGCCAGCGCCGCGACGCCCACTGACCCCGAGATCGAAGTACTCATCGAAGTCGACACGGGTCAGGGGAGAACCGGCGTGCCGTGGGACGAACCCGAAGACCTCGTCGAACTCGCCGCGGAAATCCAGCAACTTCCGGCACTCAAACTACAGGGCATCCTCACGCACGGCGGGTTTGGCTACTACGGCCCCAAAGACGGCGAGACGAGAGACGCCGCGCTGCTACGTGCGGCTGCTACCGAGAACGAGCGCATCGCTCGCGTCGCTGACGGCCTGAAGAAGGCCGGCTTCTCGCATAATGAGGTCAGCATCGGTTCGACGCCGACGCTACGCCATCTCGGTGAACCACATTTGACCGCGGGCCCCGCGTCAGAGCCCGACGTTGCAGCCGCGCTATCAACCCACGTCACGGAAATCCGGCCGGGCAACTACGTCTTCCACGACCGCACGCAGGTGGGGCTGGGGGTCGCGGACTGGAAAGAATGCGCGCTGACGGTCCTGGCAACGGTGATTTCCCGGCATCGCGACAACGACGGGACCGAGCGCGTCTATCTGGATGCGGGAAAGAAGGTCTTTACGAGCGACGGCGCGTTTGATCAGGAGGGTTTCGGGCAACTCCTGTACAATCCGCGAGCGATGGTCCCGCTGCCGCACG
>JANQRN010000155.1 GCA_028284545.1 Rhodothermales bacterium
GACGGGTTACCTCCACCATGCCGAGCGGATGGCGGGACACCTCACTGAACTCCGAGACGGTGCAGCCGGGCTCCCGGGTTCCTACGACTGGGCTACGCAGGTCGAAATACAGGAAAAGGCCGTTCGCGCCTGGGTGGCGTACGCCCGCGGCGAGGAAGGCGCGCTGGAACTGATGCGCTCCGCTCGCGACCTCGAAGCCACCACAGAGAAGAACCCCGTCACACCGGGTGAGGTGCTGCCAGCTGCTGAACTTCTGGCCGATATGCTTATGCGTGAGCGTCAGTTCAGCGAGGCGGCTGATGCGTACGAAGCGGCATTGACTCGCACGCCTAACAGGTTCAATAGCATGTTTGGCGCGGCGCGGGCAGCTGAACAACTTGGAGAACTGGAGCGTGCCGCAAAACACTTCCGGGCGCTGCTGAACGCGGTCTCACCGGCGGCGGACGACGAACGGCTCGCCCACGCGCAGCGGTTCCTGATGAATGCGTAGTCGGCCGCCGCGTGCGGCGAGCCCGCCCCTCCCAAACGTGGGGGATTGTCCCGCAGCGGAGAGTCACCGCGGCACGTATCATACGATGGGTGCCAACGTGGTTGAGGTCTGCGATGTTGAAGGGAAGGCAAGTCACGCTCTTTGTGGCGACGGCTCTTTCGGTCGGCGCGATGCTGGCGGGTTGTGGCGGGTCGGCGCCCGCAATTGCGCCGTCGGACAGCAACACGTTCTCATTCGAATACGGGGGTGTCGAGTACAGGATTGTGGGACGCCGCACGCAGGAGGGGGTGAGCAACTATCTGTTGCGTTGGTCGGGCCAGACCGTCTCACTCCGCGCCGCCGACTTCAACCGCGACGGAGTGCTGGATAGCCTACTGCTGACATCTGGCAACGGTGTGACCACACTGGCACGCGCGAACGAGGTGTATCGAGACGGCATCCGCCAGGCGATCGAGCGGGGCCAACTGAAGGTTTCCGAACGTGACAGTCTCGCTGGAATCGACATGTGCCCAATCGGCGTCAATGGGCGGTTCACGTGTGATGGCGGCGTCGTGTATGCGTATTCGCTTGCTGGCGACGACGACGCCGGCGTCAGGATCGTGCAGGACGGTGTCGTGACGGCCCGCTATGGAGGCGTTCGAGTGGGCACTTCGACGGGCGCGGATACGACGACTCGCAGGCTGGTCCGCTTGCGTGAGGATCTACAACAGGGCGTCGTTGAGAAAACGATGGCCATGGATGCCGGTGCGTGGTCGTTCTCATACTCCGTTGTGGTGTCTGTGAACGACGATGGAGTCGGGGTCGCGGTGCACTTGGACGAACCGCTGCCAGACGCGTTGCGCGGCCGCGCCACCTTCGACCTTGAGTTGCCGAGCTCCGCGGTCCTTGGCAAGACCTGGGCGCTCGGCGGTTCGACGGGGCCATTCGGGATAACAGGAAGCGACTCGGTCGGGATTGCGTCATTCTCTCCATTGGGTGTTGGTCGGGTGCTAACCATCAGTGGCGACGAGCTGTGGCCAGACCTCACGGTGACCAGTTGGAAGTCTGATCTGCACCTTCTGGACGCTCGTCAGAGCGATGGTCAGGGTGATCGTCAGAGGACTGGCCAGGACGACGTCAGCGGGCCTTACATCATCCGCTCGGTGATCGGGGTCGGTCCGTCGAACGCCGCGATGTCCTGGACCATACGAACCGATCGTGAGCCACAACGAGGAACGGTACAGTGATGCGGCGCTTCAGTCAGCCGCGCTCCAGGCGGTCCTGATTTGCCCATCGAAGTGGGCCGCGATCGCGGCGCCATACCGGCGATAGCCGGCTGCCGTGAGGTGCGAGAACTTGTCTTGTGGCCACTTGAAGAACTGCGGGTAGTCCTCGCCGTACATCGCGTCAATCGCGTCAGCCGCATCGAAGTATCCGACGCCTTTGCGGTCTGCAACCGCTGCAAGCGTGTCACCGACTACATTATTGTATGCCCCGCCAACTGCCTCGAGTTGCGGCAGGTGCGGATGGTGCGTTATCAGCACGCAACCGTCGCAAGTCGCCCGGCCCAAGCGTGCGATCATCTCCTGAAGGCGGTCGCCGAAGTAACTCAGTTCCTCGCCAAATTCCCTTTGCGGATCGTCGGACAACTGCGGTCCGAGCAATAGCTCATACGCCGGATCAGCCGCAAGCCCGCGGGCCTGCAGGGCGCGCCGAAGGCGCGGCATCAAGACACGCTGGAAGTAGACCTTCTCTGCGAGCCGAAGTATGTACAGTGGCTGTTCTTCGAGCGCGACGAGCCCGGCGGAATACGCAGCGTGGTACCCGTCGGGCGGTACAGTAAGTAGCTGTCCGTCGACATCGAAAACCGCTGTTGGTCGATAACGGACAAACTCGTCCATCACATCGGTCTCGTCGATGTTGACGACAACCAGGTCAGGCGCGTGCTCTGAGATCAGGAGCTCCCCCTGAAGCATGATCAGGGACGGCGAAAACGAAGTCGTCCCGCCGTTAACAAGTTTCAGCTGGACATCCTCGGGTAAGCCCGGTGCGATTGCATCTATGAACCCGCTGACAATTCCCCCGCTCTCGAGCCACGAATCACCGAGGAAGAGAATCGTGACGACGCGAGCGCCGTCTGGCGCCGACGCCGGGTGCCACGTCGTCTGGACGGCCGAGTCTGTTGCGCCGCGCCGATGATGAAAGCGGTTCGAGAGCTGTTCGTTTTGCGGAAAGCCACTCAGCCGAACGAAAGGACCCGCCTGCTGCTGGACACGCAGTAGCACTTCGGCGAGGGCCAGGGTGCCAACAACGGCGGCAAGGCTTACAACGGCAGCGCCTATTCCTGATTTCGGCATGTCGAAGCGTAACGGTCACTGGCCGAATCGTGGGTGCCTCACCGAATCCGCAAGTCACAACTCAAAATGCCGCTATGGCGCTTTAAATGCAACATGCGACCAGTCTGCGGCGGTAATAACGCCGTTAGCATGCCAACTTCATGAACCCGTCGCGGATCCGTATGGTATATACGCATGGCGTGAGTTTGCCTGCTGCCTATCGATCATCGAGCTCAACGCGCGGGCATGCCAAAGTACACGCCACAATGAAGGTCGCGAGATATGCGTGTTCGATTCCTCGTCGTTCTATTGGTGACAGGCATCGTCGGCTGTGATACGAATCCGGCCGAACATGTTGATGAAGATATTCTGACAAGGCTTCAGAAGATATCGGGCGCCAGGGTTACTGAACTTCCGGCCACCGGACATTTCAATCGAGTCTTCGAGATCCATATTCCTCAGCCCGTTGATCACGACGACATGAACGGGCCCACGTTTCTTCAGAAGATTTATGTCGGCCACGTAGGTGAGGACCTGCCGGTGGTACTCGAGACTGAGGGGTACGCCAGGGACAACTTCAGGATTCGAGATCTGGCTCCCGCGATGCGATCCAATCAGATCAGCGTGGAGCATCGCTATAACGGATTCTCCGTTCCTTTCCCGCTAGATTGGCAACACTTGACAATAAAGCAGGCTGCCGACGACGTACATAGAATCGTCACGCTGATGAAAGAGATCTATGCCGCCGGCTGGGTCTCAAGCGGTCGTAGCAAGGGCGGTGATGCTGCAATTTTTCACCGGCGATTTTATCCGGATGACGTTGACGCAACCGTCGCTATTGTTGCGCCAATTCTCTTCAGCGACAACGACGGCCGAATCGAGGATTATCTAAGTACCGTCGGCGACGACTCATGCGGGAATGACGTACAGGAGTTGCAGAGGAATCTGCTCCTAAAGGCCGATTCTGTGGCCACACATATTCCGGGATTTCTCGCGTGGGTAAACGACAATTTCGACACGAGCTTTTCGTTTTCGATTGCCCACAGAGACGTCGTTAGATATGCGGCTGTGGATTACCCCTTTGAGTTCTGGAGTTCTCCCAGCCATGATTGCTCAACCATCCCGGGATCGGATGCAACTGCCGAAGAACTGTACAATCACATTGTGGAAGTAGTCGATCTCATACTCTTCTATTCGGACTACGGCGTCGATTTCTGGCGAGGGTGGTACTATCAGGCACAAACAGAAATCGGGAATTTTGTACTGGACACTGCGCATATCGATGACTTGACAGGTGACTTGCCAGACCTGGCGAGCATCTATGATTTTGGTCATCCGCTGGTGTTCAATCCGCTCGCGATGCAGGACATCGACAATTGGATCAAGTCCGAAGGCGATAGGATCATTCTTGTCTACGGCGAGAACGACCCTTGGACAGCAGCACAGTTCGAACTTGGCGGTGGTGACGTGGTGAAAATCATCAACTCCGGCAGCAAGCACGAAACAACGCTCTACGACCTGAACGCCTCAGATCAGGCTACGCTGACGACAAAACTTACGAGTTGGTTGAACTACGGTAGCATTGATTTTGCCTTGTAGAACGAGCGTCGAGTCGCGCCACCTCTGCGGGGCGCCGACCGGAACGACGGTGACAATGCCAGGCCTATTCGTACCGGAGTGTCCGTGCCGGGTCCGCCCCAACGGCACGTGCGACGCTCAACGCGACGGCAATCCAGGAAATACCGAGTGCAATCAATCCGGCGAGCAGAATCGATGGCACCGACAGCGACACCCGTTCTGCGAACTGACCCAACCATCGATTCGCAATGACGAAGGTCAGCGGCACGGAAACAAGCACAGCAAACGCGACCGGGCGGAGCAGCTCGAGCGACAGCAGCCCAAACACGCTGGCGACCGATGCGCCGAGCACCTTGCGTATCCCGATTTCCTTGGTCCGCCGCTCCGCGGTGTTTACCCCAAGACCGAACAACCCGAGGCACGCCACAAGAATGGCAATCACGGCGAAGGACCCGAAGAGTCCAGCGAGACGCATTTCCGACCGGTAGAGCGCTTCGAACTGAGTGTCCAGGAATCGGTACTCGAACGGCCTACCCGGATTATAGGCTGCCCAGGCTTCGGCCATGGCTGCCAGCGCCCCCGGTGTGTCTAAGCCCGACAGCCTAACCGACACGTAGTCATAGTAGTAGGAGTCAGGCACCATGTGCATCAACATGGGCTCAAAACCGCGACGCAAACTGTGGTACTGAAAGTCCTCGACGACGCCAACGATCTCGGCGTCCTTCTCGAGATCCTCCCGGAACCAGTAGGACAATTGTATTCGTTGCCCAACCGCCTCCTTGGGCGTCCAGCCGAGGACCGCGGCAGCCGCCTCGTTGATCACAAAAGAGCCGGCAGCATCTCCAACGCGTTCGCTACCAAAGTACCGGCCTGCACGAACGGTGAGCCCGTACGTCTCGGCGTAGTCGGGTTCGACCGTGAGCACCTGCATTTCGAGGCTGTCGGGCGAACCATCCAACTTCTTGACCTTCCAGCGCCACATACCATCACCAAGTCCGGGCATTCCCGACGAAGCAGTTGCTCGCTCGACGGCCGGGATCTGCCTGAACGACTCGAGCAGACCTGCGTGGTTGATTTGGTTCTCGCCATCTCGAAGCGGGACCACCACCACGTGGTCCTTCTCGAAACCGAGTCTGTCTTCAATGAGAAGGTTCACTTGCCGCTGGACAGTCAGCGTTCCCAGTACGAGCGCGACGCACGCAACAAACTGCGCAACGACCAGAATCCTGGTGAAGCGAAGGGCGGGGACCGCCGCTTCCGTCGTTCGCCCCCGAAGCGCGTTTACGACTGAAGTCCTCGCGGTCATCACGGCCGGATAGGCGACGGCTGAGACGCCGATGGCCAGCACGGCTGCTGCTGCTCCAACGGTTGCCCAGACAGGCCCGAGGTCGCTCAGCCGCAGCGGCTTTCCAGCGAGATCACCTGCAAGGGGCATAAGCAGCGTAGCCACCGCAGTACCCACGACGAGCGCAGCGCCAGTTACCAGCAGCGACTCGGTCCACAGCAGTCGAACGACCGAAACCTGCCCGGCACCCAGTGCTCTTCGGGTCCCGAACTCGCGGACCCGGGCCGCACCGCGCGCCGCGGTCAGGTTTCCGAAGTTTAGGCAGGCGAGTATGAGGATCACTATAGCCACCAGCCCAAGCATGCGGACGTACGCGATGTCGCTCGTGGGTGCCAGCTCGTTCTCTCTTCCCACACGTAGCCGCACGTCAACAAGCCGCTCGGCTCTGACCGTTCGTGTCTGCGACCTCCGCGGGCCCATCCACTTTTCGGAAAGGGATGCAACTTGACGGTCCACCTCTCCGGCAGAGACGCCCCGCCTGAGAACTGCAAAAGTGTATAGCCCGGGGTGCTCCCAGTTTTGCGGATCGTCCAACCAATCGCCATAGATCCACTCCGCGCTCGCGAAAGACACGAGGTAGTCAAACTGGAATTGCGTGTTACCCGGCGGATCGCGAAGCACCGCGGTGACCGACAGCTCCTGTGGGTCGTCACCGTCAATCGCGCGCACGGTCTGCCCAACAACATCCGTCGACCCGAACAGACGAAGTGATGCGCTTTCCGTCAAGACGATCGTATATGGTTCGTCGAGCACGCCCGAAACGCTTCCGGTCACGGCCGGAAAGGCAAAGACCTCGAGGAACGTGTCGTCGACAAAGAACACATCGTCTTCCTGGAATCGTCGCTCCTGATCCCCGACCAGCAAGAGGCTGTGGCGGTAGACGCGAATCGCGTCTTCTATCGCCGGTATGTCTTCTTCCAGCAGGGCGGCCAGCGGTCCAAACGTCGTGGCATTTCGCACCACATGACCCTCAATCTGTCGGTCTTCGGCTACACGGATGACGCGATCTGCGTCGGGATGCATCTGATCGTAGGACAGTTCGTCGATCACGTAGGTCGCGATAAAAGCGCAACAGGCGAGCCCTGTTGCAAGTCCGACCACGTTAATCGCCAGGTAGCCAGGTGAGCGACGCAGTCGACGCGCAGCAAACTTGAGATTAGTCAGCATACGTTTCCTCTTCTATGGTCCCGTCACGCAGTCCTTTCACTCGAGGACGCGCTACTCGTACCGAAGGGCTCGTACGGGATTCGCGCGCGCTGCGCGCATGGCATGTACGCCCACGGTGACCAGCGCGACCGCAAGTGTTACGAGCGTTGCGCCGACGAACACCCAGGGGCCGATTGATACAGTGAACGCGAACCCAGAGAGCCAGGAGTTCATCGCCAGGTATGCGAGCGGCGATGCGACAACGCTGCCGATCACCACGAGGATCGCAAACTCACGCGACAGCAGGGCAGTGACTCCTGCGACAGAGGCCCCCAGCACTTTTCGGATGCCGATCTCCTTGGTCCGCCGGTTCACCACGAGGATTGCCAACGCGAACAGGCCGAGACACGCAATGATGATTGCCAGAGCGGACGAGTACGTCACGAGGCTCCGCCACCTCTGCTCGGTTTCGTAGCGCGCGGCGAAGGCGTCGTCCATAAACACATACGCAAACGGCTTGCCCGGCAGCACTTCGCTCCAGGCCTGCTCAATCTTCCTCAGCGACCCGGCAACATCATCAGGCCCCAACTTGACGAGCATGGTCTGGAAGTAGTTGTAGTAGTCCGGATGCATGTTCATGATCGCGGGCGCAACCTCTTCGTGCAGGGACCGGTAGTTGAAGTCCTTGACGACCCCGACAATCGTTGGCGATTCCTCGTACACCCACTGCAGCCAGTTCGTCATTACATATCCGACGGGGTCGTCAATCTCGAATTCGCGCACCAGCGCCTCGTTGACAAGGATCGCGTTCGTAGCGTCGGACGGACGGTTCTTGTCGAAATTGCGCCCCGCCACGATCTCCATGTCCAGCACGTCAGCCCAGTCCTCATCAACGCCAAAGTTGTAAGCGCTGCGGTTGATTCCCGAAGCGTCGGCCCATCCGTTTCGATCACTTCCATACGCTGCGAAGGCCGTGCCTGCACGGGCAATTCCCTTTATGTCTTCCTGTGCAAGGAGTTGGTCACGGAAATAACCAATCACGCCATCTGCCTCGCTTCGCGCTACCTGCCGCGTGTCAACGGCCAGGACGAAGTCGTCATCAAACCCGAGGTCTGTCGTCAGCAGAAAACCGAGCTGCTTCGTCATGATGCCCGTGCTGGCAATAAGGCCGATGGAGATCGTGAACTGCAACACAATGAGGGCTCGTGTCAGCATTCCCAGCCGCGGCGACGACACGACTCCCTTCAAGACCCGCGCCGGCATGAAGCGGGATAGTATCATTGCCGGATACGCGCCGGCGAAAACGCCGACCACGACCGTCAGGAAAACGACGGCTACGATGATGAGGACCGGGGAAACTTGACCGAGGCTCAGCTCCGTCCCGGTGAGATTGTTGAACGCCGGCGTCGCGGCGGCGGCAAGCAGAAGGCCGATCCCAAGCGAGACGCCGGCAATCACAATCGACTCGCCCCAGTGTTGCTTCGCAACCTGGCCCTGCGTTGCCCCCAAGACCTTGCGCACCCCGACTTCGCGAGCGCGGATCGTCGACTGCCCAACGGACAGCGTCATGAAATTGATGCAGGCGATCAGCAGGATCAGCATTCCGATCGCAGCCAGTATCATCGAGTAGCGCGGATTATGCGCGTCTGCCTCATAGGGCACCCAGACATCAATGTCGCTGTGCATGGCGGGCAACGCCTGCAGCTTGAGTCGGTACGCGTCTCCGTCGTCTGCAATCCGGTCGGCGTTGCGCATGTCCTCGACGTACGTGCCGAATTCAAGATCGGTAAACGACGTGAACGACGCCTCGAGCGCCTCAGGATCTACGCTTTCACCAAGCAGTGCGTATGTGCTGGTGCGTCCTCCCCAGTTGTTTCCTCCGACGCGGATGTTGTCGTAGTTCTCGAACGAAATCGCGACGTCAAACGTAATCGAAGAGTTGTTCGGAATCGGTGCGAGGACGGCACCCACATTGAAATCGTACGCTTCGTCCCCCACCAGAATAGTCACTGTTTGTCCGATCGCCTGCGACCAGTTCTCCCCGGTGACATCAAACAGGGCGGAAGCGGCCTCGGTCGTGACCACCATAGACGTCGGATCAGTGATCGAGGCAACCGCGTCGCCTGCCAGCACCGGGAACGTGAACATCTCGAAGAAGTCCGGGTCAACCTCGGCCAGCATGTGGCGTGTCGTCTGGTTACCCACCTTGAAATCTCGCCCCGAGGCGGCAAGCCGTGTTGCGCCCTCAAGTTGGGGAAATGTGGACTTGAACGTGGGCGTGAAGTCCGGCGTCATCATGGCCTGGTACCCGGTCTCTCCTTCCGGGGAGACGTACTCGAGGTACACTCGGTGGATACGGCTGGCATTCTCGTGGAACCGGTCATAGCTCCACTCGTGATGGACCAGCATGAAGATCAACGCACAGGTGGCCATGCCCAGCGACAGGCCAATGACGTTGACGGCGGCGTGTGTGCCTCCACGGCGGAACCGACGGAGCGCGACTTTGAGATAGTTCTTGATCATTGCAGCCTGTCGACCCCAATAGGTTCGTGTTGGCGAAATGTGACGCTAATGATCCCACCATCGGGAGGTCCGATCTGTACCAATTCCCAGGCGCTATCGTACTCCTTGAGAAAGTCGCGCAGGCGATCGATGCGTTCGGTCGGCCGTAGCTCGTCGTCCCACGCCAGCGACTCGACGCGGTAGTTCATCACGCGTGTCTGTTCTCCAACAGTGACCTCCAGGGTGACGCTGGGATGTGCGTGCAGATCGGGGATCGGTATGCAAATCTGGCTCATGGTTCACCTCTTGGGGGTTTAGCTCAGTCGTATCGGAGGGACTTGACCGGGTCGGTCGTTGCCGCCCGGAGGGCCTGCGTGCTACTCGTCAGGAATGCAACGGTCATCAGGGCAGCCAGTGCGACGGCGAACACACCGGGTCCCAGTTCGATGTGGTAGGCGAAGCCGGACAGCCAACGCGACAGCACCAACCATGCGACGGGGACCGCAACCGCAAACGCCACCGCGACGAGCACCACGAAGTCTTTCGACAGAAGGCCGACGATTCCCGGGACCGAGGCACCAAGGACCTTTCGGACGCCGATCTCCCGCGTTCTACTCTGTGCCGTGAACGATGCGAGCCCCAGAAGGCCGAGGCACGCGACGAGAATCGCGAGAAACGCGAATACCGCAACGACACGGCTGGTTCGACGCTCGTTTGCGTACTGACGATCGTATACGTCGTCGATGAAACGGTAAGTGAAGGGCACGCCGGGCGCGAAACGAGCCCAGACGCTCTCCAGGTGGTCAATGGCCTCTTCGGTCTGACCTGGCTGGAATCGTGCAATGACGTGCCGGATCTCGCGAGGCTGGTACCAAATCGCCAGCGGCTCGATCGCCACATGTAAGCTATTGAAGTTGAAGTCCTTTGCGACGCCGACTACCTCACCACGACGGGGTGGGACCGCGATGCGCTGGCCGACAGCTTCGTCCGGGGTCCAACCGAGAATACGTGCGGCCGTCTCGTTGATGATGAACAGGTAGTTCGACGAGTCGGGCTGTGGCGGCGCTTCCGGGAACGAACGTCCCGCGATGAGCTCGATCCCAAGTGCGCCCGGAACGCCCGCATCAGCGGGCATTCCCTTCACGCTTACCTCATCGGTGTCAGGACTCCCCTCACGCCGAAAACTGGAGGTCCAGCCGAGCTGTCCCGGAATCTGATTCAGCGCCGACACTGCGACGAGCGCCGGACTTTCGGCAGCGGCTTCCCGCAGCGCCGGGTAGCTTCTGTACAACGCCGGGTCGTTTATGGGCACCTCGACGACGTGCTCCTTGTCGAAACCGTAGCTACGATCCTGCATGTAGCGAAGTTGACTCACCACAACCAGCGCGCCCACAATCAGGAAGGCAGACACACCGAACTGAACGACGACAAGCCCCCGTCGCATCAGAGCTGAACCCTGAGTTGACCGCACGCGACCCCGCAACGCCCGTACCGGCTCTATGCTGGACAGGAACAGCGCCGGGTACGAGCCGGCAATAAGACTTACGATCGCGGCCCCGGCCAACGCCACGAGGACCGCTCCCGGCGTAAGGAAGACGCTCGGTTCGAGTTCCTTGCCCGCCAGGCCATTGAACCAGCCCATTCCTGCTACGACTAGAGCGACACCGAGGCAGACGGCAGCAAGTGTCATGATGAGGGCCTCGCCGTAGAACTGGCCGATGAGCTGCGACCGCAGGGCTCCCAACGACTTGCGCATGCCCACTTCTCGCGCCCTGAGTACCGACCGGGCGGTGGCCAGGTTCATGTAGTTCACGCAGGCCATCAAGAGAATCAGCATCGCCAGCGTAAAGAACCCTTTCACATACGCCATGTCACCTGACTCGTCCAACTCGTACTCGATCCCGCTGCTCAGGTGGATCGCCGTCATCGACTGAAGCGTGAGGTTGCGCGGCTCTGCGCCGGAAGCCCGGACTCGGTCGAGCAGCAGAGCAATCTTCTGTTCTACGGTCTCGAGACTCGACGCATCACCAAGTCGGATGTAAGTGAAGAAATTTGCCGATCCCCACATTTCGCGGCTGGCCCAGTATTCGCGCGATGCGAACGACGCAAGGAAATTGAACTGTATGTGAGAGTTCGCCGGCAAGTCTTCCATCACGCCCGTGATCTCGAACTCTGGCGCGTTGTTGCGCGTGATCCGCTCGCCGAGTACGTCGAGGCGCCCGAAGTACTTCTCTGCCATCGATCGCGTGAGAATGACTGTGTTCGGACGCTTGAGTGCATCCGACACATCTCCCAACAGGAGCGGGAAGGTGAATACATCGAAGAAGGTCGAGTCGGCGTAGTAGAATCCGCGTTCGTCGTAGACGTCTTCATCGACCCGAATCAGACCACTCGATGTCTCGACGCGTGTGGCCGCCACGACTTCCGGAAGCTCGCGCGTCAGAAGGGGAGCTACGATGGTCGGCGTCAGCGCGACCAGGCGATCGTCCTCGAACAGGTTGACGCGGAAGATGGCATCGGCGTCTTCATGAAATCGATCATACGACAGCTCATCGCGCACAAACAGGAGCAGAAACACGCAGCAGGCGAGGCCGACCGCCAGCCCAACGATGTTGATCGCGGCATACCCCTTCTGGCGATGAAGCGTGCGCGCGGCGACAATGAAGTAGTTCTTCAGCATTCAGACGTCCGTTTGACGGTGACCCGCTGTTTACTCATAGCGAAGGGTTCGTACTTCGTGCGCGTTCTACCTGGCTAACCGCGTTGATGCTGCCGTCCAGCAGCTCAACGACGGTGTGCCCGTATTCTGTATAGCGCTCGTTGTGTGTCACCTGAACGATCGTGACGCCTTCGTCGCGATTGAGGCCGCTCAGTAGGTCCATAATCTTGTCGCCCTGACTCGAGTGCAGGTTACCCGTCGGCTCATCCGCGAGGATCACGCGTGGCTCTATGATCAGCGCGCGCGCGATCCCAACCAGCTGCTTTTGTCCACCCGAGAGTTGCTCCGGGAACAGGTCCTTTTTCGCAACCATGCTGAAGCGGTCCAGCATTTCGGCGACCTTGCTCTTTCGTTCGGCCGATTTGACTTTTCGATAGAGCAGCGGTGTTTCGAGGTTTTCGTAAACGGTCATTTCGTCGATCAGGTGGTAGGCCTGAAAAACAAAACCGATGTGTTCGCGATGGATCGTGACGCGCTGCCTTTCTCCCAGTTCATGCGTCGCCTGGCCCATGAAGTAGCATGAGCCGCGCGTTGGGGCGTCAAGCATCCCCATGATGTTGAGGAGCGTAGACTTCCCAGAGCCCGACGGACCAACGATGGAGACAAATTCACCCTGGGCGATATCGAGAGAGATGCCGTTCAGCACGTGCGCCTGGTTTAGGCCCGAGCCAAACGATCGCGACACGCCGCGCAGTTCGTAGATCGGGTCTCCCAGTGTCTGGACCTGCGTGTCTTCACTCATAACGAAGGGGGCGTCTACGGTTTGGCGCGCGAGTCAATGAGATCAAACCACCGGCCCGGCCATGAACTTCTCGGTGACGACGTGCCCGTCGAAGAGATGGATGGTCCGGTGGCTGTACTCCGCGTCGGCAGGCGAGTGCGTGACCATCACGATCGTCGTCCCTGACTCGTTCAGCTCGGTCAACAGTTTCATGACCTCTTCTCCGTTGGTCGAGTCGAGGTTGCCGGTCGGTTCGTCGGCGAGGATCAGCCCCGGGTTCGCAACGACCGCCCGCGCGACCGCAACGCGCTGCTGCTGACCGCCAGACAACTGTTGCGGGAAATGGCCCTTCCGGTGCATGATCTGTGTGCGCTCGAGGGCGGCACCGACACGCGCCTCGCGCTCCGCCGCTGCCACGCCGAGATACAAGAGGGCCAACTCGACATTCTCGTAAACCGTGAGCTCGTCGATCAGATTGAACGACTGAAAAACGAAGCCGATGTTGCCTTTTCTCAGTTGGGCCCGCTGACGTTCCGACAACCCGGACACGTCCGTGCCGTCGAATCGATACGTGCCAGAGGTTGGGCTGTCCAGCAACCCGAGGATGTTCAGGAGCGTCGACTTGCCACACCCCGACGGACCCATTATCGAAACAAACTCACCACTACCAATCTTTAGCGACACGTCGTTGAGCGCCGTCGTCTCGACCTCGTCGGTCTGATAGCTCTTGGAAAGGTTTACGGTTTCTATCATCGTTGGCGAGTGGTTTTTGATTTCGGATGGAGAGCGCTACTTCAGGACCAGAATGTCAGCGTCGCCAAATGACTCGTAGCTGGATGAGACGATCGATTCGCCGCGTTCCAGACCTCCGATCACCTCGACGAACTGCGGATTCTGCCGACCAACCTGGATGTCCCGACGCCGAGCCAGGCCGTCATCGCCGACTACATAGACCCAGGATCCTCCTGTTGTCTGAAGGAATCCGCCGCGCGGGATGAGCAATGCGTCAGCGGGATCCGACATTTCCAACCGAAATCGGATGGTCTGGCCTCGGCGGATCCCCTCGGGGACCTCGCCGACAAAATCGAGGTCAACCTCAAATCGGCCATCCTCTACTTCCGGGTACACCCGTCGCACTACAAGCTGGTAATCGACTCCCGCAACCGGCAGCGTCGTGGCGGTTTGTCCTGGAAAGACGCGAGCGATATAGAACTCGTCGACTCCGGCCCGCAGCTTGAACTCGTCCACCTTGTCGATTTGACCAAACCGATACCCCGGTGAATGAAGTTCGCCGATCTCGACGTTGAGCGATGTCAGGTGCCCTGCGATCGGCGCAGTCACCGTGAGGTTGTCGAGGATGCCCTGGATTACACGGAAGTTCGCGTCCATACGCGTGACAGAAGCCTGCATCCGCAGTAGCTGGTCTGCCATGCGGAGCGAATCCTGGCGATAGCCCGTCAGCGTCAGTTCCTTGTTGCGACGCCAGTAGGCCAGCTCTGTCGCTGTCTGATCGTAGTCCGCCTCCGAGATGAGTTGTTTGCTGAACAGGTCCTCGTTTCGGCCCTGGATGCGATCGAGCCGATCGATCTGATAGTTCATCTCGGTGAGCTGCTGCCTGAGATTCAGCGCATTCTGCTCCATCCGAAACTGTGTGTCCTGGACGCGATTGATCTGCTCGATTCGCTGAGCGTCGGCGTTGATCAGGCGCAGCTGGAGGTCGTTGTTCGACAGCCTGAGCAGCGGCATCCCGGCATCGACAGTGGTCCCCTCCTCGACGAATATCTCTTCGACGCGACCACCCTCAACAGCATCGAGGTAGACCGTCGTCCGCGGGAGTACGTTGCCAGTGACCTGCGCGTATTCCTGAAACGGGCCGTATTCGACCGTCGAGACCGTCAAGCGGTCAGCTTGAACCCGAAGCCGGCTGCCACCGAGCGTAGTCGAGTAGGCCCAGGCGATCAACGCGATGAGCGCAATCACCGCCACAGCTGTAGCGATGCGCCTGGGCGTCCAGCGCGACCGCTCGATGCGACGGTCAGACCCCTCGCCAGTACTGCCGTAGTTGCCCGCGCCGATCGGGCGAGCGAGTATGGACCGCGCGGTGTCGGTATTGTCCCCGACCGCTGCCGCGGTATCCGGCTGAGGCGTTTGTTCTGAGGTCTCCACTATCCTTTGCTGCGTGTCCAATTGGAGTTCTATCGCGTTTTGCAATGGGCGTGCCACGACACGCGAGTGGCCGCAGAGGCCCGATTAGGGCCGATTCGTCCCCGCGTGTTGCTTCTCCAGTGCACGCTGCCGCACATCGATGTTCGAAATCGGACAGGCCGATGCATCCTGGCCGCCCACTGGTGCGTTGATCTGTCCCCTGGGGCCGCAGTTACGCAGAGACTGCGGTCCGGTACCCTTGTTGCGGGCGCCGATCTCAACACACGCAATCGATAATGGCCACGTTCGGAAAACTCCTCATCGTTGACGACGACGCAGACGTACTGCACGCGCTGCAGCTGCTCCTGAAGAAGCACGCGTCGGCGGTCCATACCGAACGCAATCCGGAACGCGTGCCGTCGCTGATGCACAACTCGGCGTACGACCTGATCCTGCTCGACATGAACTTCAATGAGGACGTCACGTCGGGCCGCGAGGGCTTCCACTGGCTGGACCGGATTCTTGAAATCGACCCAGCGGCCACTGTCGTACTCATTACGGCGTACGGAGACGTCGAGACCGCGGTACGCGCGATCAAACAGGGGGCCGCCGACTTCGTGCTCAAGCCGTGGCAAAACGAACGGCTGCTTGCCACGCTCACCGCCGCCTCTCGCCTCCGTGATACGCGCGTAGAGGTCCAGCGTCTCCACTCGCGCGGCAAGCAGCTCAGCGCCGACATGGACCACCCGTACCAGGCGTTCGTCGGGCAGGCGCCGTCGATGGTCCGCGTATTCAACACGATCGACAAGGTCGCGCGCACCGATGCCAACGTCCTCATCTTGGGCGAGAACGGCACCGGCAAAGAGTTGGCCGCCCGCGCGGTTCATCGGGCGTCGGAGCGCGCCGACGAAGTCTTTGTGACGGTCGACATGGCGGCAATTCCCGAATCACTCTTTGAGAGCGAACTCTTCGGACACGTTAAAGGTGCGTTCACCGACGCGCGCGCCGATCGCGCCGGCCGCTTTGAGGTGGCGTCAGGCGGAACGCTGTTCCTGGACGAGATCGGAGACCTGTCGCTACCCCTGCAGGCAAAGCTGCTAACCGCTCTGCAGAACCGACAGGTGTTTCGGGTGGGGTCAAACAAATCAGTCTCGTTCGACGTGCGGTTGATCTGCGCGACCAACATGCCCATCTACGAGATGGTGCGCGATAATCGTTTCCGGCAGGACCTGCTGTACCGGATCAACACGGTCGAGTTGCGTGTCCCGCCACTCAGAGATCGCGTGGAAGACGTTCCGCTGCTCGCGGATTTCTTTCTCGACATGTACGTCCGCAAGTACCAGTCCGCCGTCACAGGAATTTCGCCCGCGGCGGTGCCAAAGCTCGAGAAGTACCACTGGCCCGGGAACGTGCGGGAACTGCAGCACATGGTCGAGCGCGCTGTAATCATGACCGAGTCGACGGTCCTCCAGCCCGAAGACTTCTTCTTCACTGGCGAGCACGAAATCGACGAGTCGCTCGACGGTTTTGTGTTTGACTCCTTCAATCTCGAGGAGGTGGAGCGGACGGTCATACGCCGGGCACTCGACAAGTCGGGAGGCAACATCAGTCATGCGGCGGAGCAACTCGGACTAACGAGGGGCTCCCTTTATCGCCGCCTTGAGAAGTACGGTCTGTGATTCTTCGCCGGTTTCGGATCCGCGTTCTGGTTCGGTCGCTGCTCCTGGCCGCGACGCTGGGCCTCGCGTGCCTCTTTGCCTTTACCCAGTCGTCCTTCCTGTGGGCCGGAATCAGCGTGCTGTTCGCGGCATACCAGGTTGCTACTCTCATCCGATATATCGAAAAAACGAACCGGGACCTGACGCGTCTGCTGGACGCGATCCGATACTCTGACTTCTCACAGGGATTCACGTCCGGCGGCCGCGGCAAACACTACCTGGAGCTCACGAATGCCTTCAGGGGTGTCATGGACGACTTTCGCGAGGCCCGCGCGGAAAAGGAAGAAGGATACCGCTATCTCGAAACGGTGATGCAGCATGTGGGCACGGGCCTCATCTCGTTTGATTACGACGGAAACGTCAACCTCATCAACTCGGCGGCCAAACGTCTACTCAACGTCCCACACCTGACGAACATCAACGCGCTCAAAGAGCGCAGCCCGGAGCTCGTCGCAAAGCTGGGTGCGCTTGACTACGGCTCAAAAGACTTGCTGAAGGTGTCGAACGGAGAAGAGGTCCTCCAACTTTCGATCTACGCGACGGGCTTCAAGATCCGCGGCGACGTCTTCAAGCTCGTATCACTTCAGGACATCGGCGGAGAACTCGACGAGGCAGAGGCGCTCGCGTGGCGCAAACTAACCAGGGTGCTGACGCACGAAATCATGAACTCTGTTGCGCCAATATCTTCGCTCGCGTCGACGGCTGCCAGCTTACTGCACGATCAGGGCATCGAATCGGCGTCCAAGACAAACGCTGAACCTGCGCATGCCGCCGACGAAACGATGTCTGACGTACGCGGCGCTGTCGACACCATCGCGCGTCGATCAGACGGACTCCTCCGCTTCGTCAACGAGTACCGGCGGCTGACCCGTGTGCCTCCGCCAAACCTCAGCGTCTTCCCGGTACGCGATCTCTTCGACGCCATACTTGATCTGTACCGCAAGGAGACTGGGGCCGCGGGAATTCAGGTCTCTGTATCGGTCGAGCCGACGAGCCTGACCCTAACAGCTGACCGGGATCTCATCGAGCAGACGATGATCAACCTCGTCAAAAACGCCGTGCAGGCGCTTGCCGGAATCGAGCAACCGAGAATCGAGCTCCGCGGATTCATCGACACGCGGTCACGAGCTGTCATAGAGGTCATTGACAACGGCTGCGGTATCGTTGAGGAGGCCATGGACAAACTGTTCGTTCCGTTCTTCACGACGAAGAAGGAAGGTTCGGGAATCGGCCTGTCGCTGGCGCGCGAAATCATGCGGCAGCACGGCGGAGCGATATCGGCCACTTCCGCGAAGGGTGCCAACACTGTGTTTCGGCTACGATTCTAGCACCGTCATCCCCGACGCGCGCTGGTATCCTCGACACAAGCTGGGCTCGCACGCGGCCCTGTCCGGAATTGAACACCCGACGGTCGAGCCCGGACATTGCGAGCGAGCCAAGCGGCGAAGAAGAACAGCCACGCCGCGATTCCAGACTCTGGCACACCCTTTGGATATCGCTCCGAAAACAATCCGCTCCTCCCGTAACCTGAGTACCCTCGCCGAAGCGCCGCCATGCTTGTGACCCACGTAAAGATTGCCATCCGTCATCTGCGGAAGCACCTCTCATACACGATGCTGAACGTGCTGGGCCTGTCTCTCGGGTTCGCGAGCGTGCTGCTGATCGGGTTGTTCGTTCGCCATGAACTGTCATATGATCGCTTCCACGAGAAGGCCGACCGCGTCTACCGGGTCGGCAAGTTCGAGCCCGTTTCCAGCTTCCTCGGCAACAACCGATTCGCCGTCACACCGGCGCCGCTCGAGGAATCGCTCGAGTTGGACTTCCCGGAGGTTGAAGCAGCCACGCAGGTCCAGGCGTGGTCGACGGTCATGCATCGCGGCGAAGAGCGATTCGACCAGCAAGGCCTCGCCGCGACGCCCGGTTTCTTCGACGTCTTCAGCTTCGAGCTCCTGGCCGGCGAATCCGACGACCTGCTCACCGCGCCCGGACAGGTGGTCCTGACCCAGTCGCTCGCTGAGAATCTCTTCGGATCTGACTCGCCGGTGGGCGCGGTGCTCGAAACGAGCGACGGCGACCTGACGGTGGTGGCGGTCATGACGAACGTGCCGGCAACCAGCCACCTGCAGTTCGACTACGTAGTCTCGATGGCCTCCGATCGCTGGCACACGCGCAACCTGGAACGCGGCGAGTGGGACAGCAGCAACTACGTCACCTACGTTTCGCTGCGAGAGGGGGCGTCCCTCGAGGCGTTCGAGAAAAACCTGGCGGGGCTCGCCCGGGAAAAGCTGGCCGGACTGGAATACTACCAGGAGAACCCCACACATATTGCAAGCTACTTCGCGCAGCCGCTGACTCGTATCCACCTGCACTCGCGGCTGAACTTTGAACTGGGACGCAACGGAAGCGCGTCAGTGGTCTGGCTGTTTTCGGCCATCGGCGGACTGATTCTCCTGCTCGCCTCCGTCAACTACATCAACCTGGCCACCGCGCGCGCATCCACTCGGGTCCAGGAGGTCGGGATACAGAAAGCGATCGGCGCATCTGGCGGTCAGCTCGCGTTTCAGTTTCTGGCAGAGTCGGTCCTGCTCGCGCTGGTCGCCCTCGGCGCTGCTGCGCTACTCGTGGAGATGGTGCTTCCCTGGTTCTCGGAGCTTGCCGGGCGGGATCTAGTCTGGCAGGACCTCGGCCTGCTCACCGCGATTGCCGCTGTTGCCGGTGGAATTGTGGTGGGTCTGGTTTCCGGTGCATACCCCGCAGTTGTGCTTGCCTCTGCCGACCCGCGGCGATTGATCGGATCGCGGTCCAGCGCCGCTGGCAGGCCGCGGCTGCGAAAAGCCCTGGTCGTAGCGCAATTTGCCGTAGCGGTTGCGCTCGTCGCGGGGACGCTGGTCGTGGACCGACAGATGGGCTTTGTTAAGAACGCGAGCCTTGGGGTGGACCGAGATCATCTGGTCATGGTGCCGATGCGGAACGCGGAGATCCGCGAATCCTACGAAGTCGTACGCAACGAGCTACTGCGCAGCGTGGCGATCACCGACGTCACAGCGAGCCGAAACAACCCGACAAACATCACCTCGCAGTCGGGCTTGACCGGGTGGGAGGGAGCCGCCGAAGGCGAGCGGATTGCGGTATACAACACGCCCGCCGCGCCCAACTTCACCGAAGTGTTGGGCATCGAACTGGTCGAAGGCCAGTCTCTCGGGGCGCCAGGCGCGCCCGCAGGGGGCGTGCTGATCAACCAGGAGATGCAGCGGCAACTTGGGTGGGAGACCGCGGCCGGACGTTCGGTCAACTTCCAGGGGATGGACCTGACTGTTGTGGGCGTCATGAAGGATTTCAACTTCCTCCCCTACCGGCAGCAGCTGGCGCCACTCGCGGTGTATCGCAGCTCGCGCTGGGTGAGTCAGTTCATTGTGCGGATTGACGGCCGCCAGACCGAGGAGGCGCTGGCCCACATGCAAGCCGTCGTAGCCAGCTACGCGCCAGACCATCCGTTTACCTATCGATTCCTCGACGATGCCTACAACGCCATGTACCGGTCTGACCAGCGCCTCGAGGACCTCTTCAGCGTGTTCACGCTGCTCGCGCTCGTCATCGCGTGTCTTGGCTTGGTCGGGCTGGCCTCTTTCGCGGCGGCCCGCCGGACGAAAGAGATCAGCGTCCGGAAAGTGCTCGGCGCCAGCGCGGCGAGCATCGTCGGGCTGTTGTCGAGAGACTTCGTCACGCTCATGGCGGCCGGCTTCGCCATCGGGGTCCCGGTCGCCTACTACTTCGCTTCGCGCTGGCTTGAAGGCTTCGTGTACCGAATGGAACTCGGCCTCGGCGTGTTCGTGGTGGCCGGCGGAGCCGTACTCCTGCTCGGATGGCTGAGCGTCGCCTCACAGAGTGTGCGCGCAGCCCGGTCGAACCCCGCCGAGACGCTGCGGACGGAGTAGCAGGGCGAGGTGTCAGGCGGCCAGTTCCGTCAGGGCGCTCACCAGCTTCGCTAGATCGGGCGGCGCGTTGTAGAGCGTCGGTGTAACGCGGATGCAGTGCCCGCCCGACACGCCGGTACGCACAACCGTAAAGATCCCATAGTCCTCCAGGAGGGTTCGGTTGAGCGCGCGGTTGTCTTCGTATGAGGTGCGGCCGGTGATGCGAAATGACGTAATGGCACCGGTGAGCGTAGCGTGGTTCGGTGTGAGCACGTCCACGCCGTCGATGCCGCGGGCTTGCTCGGCCCAAAGGTCGCGCAAGTATCGGATGCGTGCGTACTTGTTATCCCATCCGATTAACTCCTGGAAATCAAGAGCGTCATTTACCGTCAGGATGGTGGCGAAGTTCATGGTGCCCGGGTGCAGGCGACTGCTGATCGAGTCAAGACTACCCGGGTCTCCGTGTGGGCGGTCGATTGCTGAGAGCCCTCGTTCACGGATAACCATGGCGCCGACACCGATGGGCGCTCCTATCCATTTGTGGAGGTTGAGTCCAACATAATCCGCCCCGAACTCAGGAATGTCCAATGGAACGTGACCCCACGAGTGTGCAGCGTCGACGACGACGTCAACGCCGCGCGCGCGCGCCATGGAGGTGATCTCACACACGGGATGTATCAGCCCGGTCTGATTGTTCGCATGGGTGAGCAGAAGGAGGCGTGTCTTCGGATGCGCATCAAGCGCCTCCTCGTACGCCGCGACGATCTGCCCAACCGACACAGCGGGTTCGGGAATGACGAGTCGCGCCACGTCTGCGCGGCGGCGACCGGCCAATCCGTCCATCGCCTGCCGCATCGATGGATAGTCGAGGTCGGCGTACATGACCGTTTCGCCTGCTTCGAGACGATTGTACTGCCCGATCAGTGCCTGCAGCGCTTCGGTCGCGTTACGTGAAAACACGACTTCGGCGGGCTTGATGCCGAGTGACGCAGCCACGCGATCTCGAATTTCGCTGGCCTGGCGGTTGAACTGCGTCCGGGCGAAGAACGAGTTCTCGCGGTTGACCCGCTCAGTGTGGCGCTTGAATGCCTCCAGGACGGGCGCCGCCATAATGCCCCAGAAGCCAGCCTCGAGATTGGTGATTTCATCCGTCACATCGTACTGCGCAGCGATCTGATTCCAGTGGCGTTCGTTCCGGGCCAGGTCATGCGCGTCCTGCATCGGACGCTTCGGCATGTCCGGCCGCTTGCACGCGGAAATTGGTAATGCGACAGCCGCCGCTGAGGCAAGCGAGGCGCGCTCAAGGAATTGACGTCGGGTGGTCAAAGCGTACTTGGGGCAGGTTGGTGGTGTCGCGCAGTGCTAGTTGGAAGACGGTGTCGGTGTTCGATTCGGTTCGGCAGTCTGTATGCCTCGTCGGCGCGACACATAGACGTAGAGAAACCAGCAGAACAGCGTCCAGGACACGCCGAGCGTCCAGCCTGCGAGTACGTCGGTCGGCCAGTGTACGCCGCGATAGACCCGACTTATCCCAATCGACAATGTAAGTAGGGCCGCGACGCACAACGCGAATCTCCGCTGCCAGCGTTGCGGCAGGGTCTGGCCGATGATAAGCGCGATAGTCAGGTAGACCATGGCGGAGCTCTGGGCGTGCCCACTTGGAAACGCAGGAGACATCATCGCAGGGTCAGCGTCCATGATGGCCGGGCGCAGGCGTGCAAACACCTCTTTGAGGAGAAAATTGGCAGCGGCATTCAGCGCAACTGCGACGGCTACATAGGCCGCCGTATCGCGTCTGCGATCGAACAAGAGGTAAACGACGGTGACAATGGTCACAAGCGTAAGGACGAACGTGCCGCCAAGCGCAGTGAGGTCACGCATGAAGTGTTCGATCGTTCGACTGCCGATAGGATCGGTGAGATCGTCGGGTGAACGAAAGACAAGTAGCGCGCTTTCATCAAACCCATCGAGCCATCCGCTGAACGTAAGCAACGCGATTGCCGCAAACGCTATCACACCGATGGCGAGGGAGAACAGCGCCGCGCGCAACATCGAGCTGTCGCGTTCGCGCTTCGGCCTGCTACGATTTGCGGTGTTCATCAGCTGTTAGGTGTTTGATGCGAAACTGGCGGGGAAGCTACTGTTTGCAACTGAATCGACCGTCGCATATTATCGCGCGGGCTTCATCGACTCAAGAAGGTCGCATGGGCCAATGGCCAGGATAGCAGGTTCCGTCCCGGGGGACTACCCCGAAGATCCGCGCAGGTTCTGTGCTTGATGGCGGCCTTGCAGACTCCGACGCAAGAAAAGGCAGCAGGGGTACCGGCACGGCACTGCCTCCTGAAGCACGGTAGAGTCGTCGTGCGCATCTAAGACATTGTGCAATTGTGATACCCCAAACCCCTGTCTCGATGGCCGGAGAATCTACTTCAGACGGGGTTTCGGTTCCACGCCCCATCAGCGCCGGCGAGCGCATCCGGGTGCTCGACGCCATCCGCGGCATGGCGCTCGGAGGTATCCTGGTCGCAAACCTTATCAGCTTCTTTGGTGTCTACTTCTCGACAGTCGAGTCCCGGATGGCCCTGCCGGGAGGCGTCTTCGGTGAGGCTGTGGTCTTCGGCATGGACTGGCTGATCGAAGGCAAGTTCTACTCGATCTTCTCGATGCTTCTTGGGGTCGGATTTGCAATCCAATGGCAGCGGGCCTCCGCGAGGGGGCAATCCCGTTCGCAGTTCGCTCAGTTCTTCCGCAAGCGGATGCTCGTCCTCGTCGTCATCGGCCTCGTCCACATGTACGCGCTATGGGCCGGGGACATCCTCACGCTCTACGGCATCATGGGTCTGCTCCTGCCCACACTGGCGAGGGGTAGTACGCGGACCCGCCTTGTACTGATCGTTCTCCTACTCTTGACACCATTTGCGACCCACCTAACGGTGTATTCGACTGATGGCAGAGCCGACCCGAGACCACCCTTCGCCGAGTTAGGTGCCAATGTTCGGGACGCACTCGACGGGGAAGGACGCACATCGCTCGAGCTCTATGCGGAAGGTTCAGCACGCGACTACGCGGCCTGGAACATAGGATATGCGGTGGCCAGACCCGGGACCTACCTCCAGGGAGGGCGGCCAGCCCACGTTCTGGGCCTCTTTCTAATAGGAGCCTGGATCGGTGTCACACTGCTACCTCGACTGAAGACGCTCGGCCGATCTCTCAAGGTTACGGCGCTCGTGGGTGCTGCGGTTGGACTCCCGGCCAGTTTCGTGTACGCGCTGATCAAGCTTCGGCATGACCAGTCCGTTTTCATTCTGTCTGGGGAGGGGTTGCTGCAGACTGCGGTTTATGCTCTTGGCACAACACCACTTGCACTGTCGTACCTCGCGCTCGTCGTGTTGGCCTGGCGGACGGTTCGTGGACGCGCGGTGTTCGAGTGGTTTGTGCCGCTTGGCCGCATGGCGTTGACCGTCTACATCACGCAGACGGTAATCCAGCTGATAGTGTTTACCGGCTGGGGCTTCGGACTCTCCACCCGTGTGCCTCTCGCGCTTCTACCCCTCGTTGCCATTGCAATCCTCGCCGCCCAGCGATCGGCATGCGTGTGGTGGCTGGCGCGACACAAGCAGGGCCCGCTGGAGTGGGTATGGCGACGAGCGACCTACGGGTGACGCCTGGGTTGCCCAGCCGTCGGCGCGCGTGTCCAGTTGACCTCAGGCCAAAACGAGCAGCAGCATGGCCGTGGTGACCAACCCTGTCACCGTTCGAAATCGATTCCACTGATTCCATCGACGTTCAAACTTCATGCGCTCGGTCCGTACTGCATCTTGGTCGAGCGCATCCAGGTCTTGTGCCTGCAGGCGGTTGTTGAGTGGAACGTTCACGACGATGGTTGGGAGTTGCATGCCGAACAGGTAGATCGCCGTCGCGGCGAAAAGGAGCCAGCGGTCGGTCCCAGCGAACAACCGAGCGTTTAGCACAGCGGCGGCAATAAGCAGAACCGCCGACCCGAGCCAGACTATGATGAACAGCGGATTGTTGTCCTGGATGACGCGATCGATGACCTGAAATGACCTCAAGAACTCCCGGTCGTGGAGCGTGCCGATTCCCGGCATCACAACAACAGCGAATCCGAAGACGAGGCCCGTGGCAAGGCCGCAGAATAGCGCGGCCGCTGAAAGTGTTAGTTCTGCAAGTGGCATGACGATCGACTGGTTTCTGGGCGACTGGTTTCTGGGCGACTGGTCTTGAGCGTGCCGCCGCATGCGGCGCCACGCTGTCGTGAATCAGGCGGGAACGGCGTTCCATGTACCTGATTGTGCAACCTCCCTGACGTAGTCCCGGAAGTCCTTCGGCTTCCGCCCCAGCGCCCTTTCCACGCCGTCGGTGAGATACGCATTCCGTCCGTCGAGTACCGTGGCGAAGAGGTAGTCAAGCATCCACACGGCGTCGCTTGGGGCCCCCGATGCGCGAACCCCCTCGACGAAGGCGCTGTGGTCGACGGACTCAAAGGTGATCGTTCGTCCGGTCGCCTCAGAGAGTTCGGCCGCAACTTCGGGAAAGGATAACATCCGCGGACCAGTCACTTCATAAAGTTCTCCGACGTGACCAGGCTGGGTCAACGCCGCGACGGCAACGTCGGCGATATCATCAACGTCAACGAAGGGCTCCGGCGTCCCGTCTGCGGGCAGGGTGATCCTGCCAGCCTGGACCATGTCGATGAAGGCACCCTCAGAGAAGTTCTGGTAGAACCAACTGGCACGTACAATCGTCCAGTCGATGCCGCTTTCCTGAACGATACGCTCTGCCGCTTGCGCCTCTTCTTCGCCTCGACCGGACAATAGGACAAGTCGCCGCACTCCGTGATTCTTGGCTCGCTGCACAAAAGCGCGGACGGCATCGGTCGCGCCGGGCATCGCGAGATCCGGCGCATAGCTGACGTAGGCCGCTTGAACGTCCTGCAGCGCGGCATCCCAGCCGGACTCGTCTTTCCAGTCAAATGGGGGTGTCGCGGAGCGAGAGCCTACGCGAACAGGAATGTCGCCGGATCTGAGCTGGGCAACAATTCGACGGCCGGTCTTGCCGGTGCCTCCGGTGACGAGAACGATTTGATCTGCGGAATGGGTCTGATTGCTCATCGGATGAATGGGTCTTGTTGTAACTCGCGACTAAAACTATCGCGCGCAACACCCGACGATCTTCACCGAGGGCGCCAATGTGTTGACCCCGTGCGCCAATCCTACCCCGAGCCCCGAGCCTGCACGCGGTACGACCTGGGCGTCTGCCCGGACCAACGCTTGAAGGCCCGCGAGAACGCGCTCTGTCCCGAAAAACCTGTCATGAACGCAACTTCCGCGAGCGACGTGTTTGTTGTGGTCAGCAGCCTACGTGCAAGCTGTCGCTGCGCCTCGTCCACCAGATCCTGGAAGGTGTGGCCTTCGTCGGCGAGCCGGCGCTGCAGCGTACGCGCGCTCATGCCGAGCGCGCCGGCTACATCTGATACTCCAGGGATACCCTCGCTGAGCGCCTGCGAGACGTGGTCGCGTACGTTGCGCTCCAGTGGTGCTTCACCGTACTTGCTGAGCTCGTCTGCCAGATACGTGTCAAAGAAACTGGCGATGCTCTCATCGCCGACCAGGTTCGGTGCCTGCAGCGACGCGGTTGACACAAACAACGCATCCCGATCCGTATCGAAGTACACGGGGCAGCCGAAGTGCTCCTCGTGGGCGTCGGTTCGGGCTGGGGCCCGGTGTTTGAAGTAGACGGCGGTCGGCTGGAATATGCTCGTCACCACTTGCTCGCTCATGACGGCTATGGCCGCAATCGTGGCCTCATTCGACAGCCGCATTCCAAGCCTGCGCTCACCGCTTCGATGGAGGTGCATGTACGCGCCGTCGGGCGTCTCCTCCACTTCATACGTCGAGACGCGGGATAACACCAGCGCGTGACGTTCGAGTCGGTCGTACGACCCCCGTAAGGTGGCAGCGGATTTCCACGCAAGACCAAACACTCCGTAGTCTCCCGGGCGCATCGATGCACCAGCTCGAAGGGAGACCGTAGCCCCGTCGGGATCAGCCTGAGCGGCGCGCTCAAGAAAGTCGTAGTACTCCTCCGCCGAGATCATGTGGGACGGGTCGGCAGGCGCCTCCGGATCGAGCCCGAGGGCGCGCAGGAGCGCAGCCGAGTCAACGGACTGGTGAAGTACGCCGGCTACTTTGCGAGGGAATAGGGAAGTAACGGTGGGCACTCTGTACCCGCTTTCGGTTGGCTTGGACGTCGCAGATTACAACATCCCACGGTCGCATTCCGCAACCAGCACGACGCGTCGAGTCGGCTTGCAGGTTGTCTGAAAAGGAAAAGCCACCCAAGGTCAATCATGGGTGGCTTTTCCGAATTAACAACACGCAGCTGCCCTGCCAGGATTACTCACGCGCTGCGCTCGCTCGT
>JANQRN010000159.1 GCA_028284545.1 Rhodothermales bacterium
GACGGGTGCCCAGAACGATCTCGAGCGGATCACGAAGATGGCGTACGCCATGGTCGTCGACTACGGCATGAGCGAGCGCGTGGGTTACGTCAGCTTCAACCTCTCGGGCGGCTCGGAGACGCCCGTCTTCGACAAGCCGTACTCAGATGACACAGCGCGGATCATAGACGAGGAGGTCAAGCGCATCATCGACGACACCCGGGCCCGTGCGCGCCAGATGCTGGAAGAGAAGCGGGACAAGCTGGACGAGATGGCGCACGCCCTCCTGAAGAAGGAGGTGCTGGGTCCCAAGGAACTGGTCGAGATCCTCGGCGAGCGCCCGTTCGGGGAGTATGTCAACTACAAGGTTGCCTCGACAGGCGATGGGCTACCGGGCGACGCCGGGGCCATCGACGGCGGTATCGACGGTGGAGGCGAGAACGGTGCCGGCAGCCCGAGCGGTACAGCCGCAGACGGTGAGGATAGTGGCACCAAAAACGTCCCGGAGCACGGCACTGAGGCGCCGGATGACGTCGAAGGGACCACTCCAGAAGCATAGTCGATATATCGATATATATCGATAATGCATTGATTGGCTGAGCGCCAAAGCTGGCATGGCCCCGAGAGGCCCCGTGAGCGGTGATTCGTGAATCTTCACGGTTGCCCAACATGGAAATTTCGGCAGCGGCTCCTATATTATCGAGCTGCATCCGCCACGGCCGGCGATCTTTGTCGGATCCGATTCTGCCTCCCACAGACGTGCAAAATCGGACGAGAAGAGAGCCTGACTGTTTGTCCATCCGGCCGTGCGCAGCAGGTTGAATTCAGAATTCGTTTCGCCAGCGTTTGGTCCCTGAATCGCTACGCATGCCTGTCAGGCGCGTAATCGAGGAACAGCGTGAGGCGGACAATCCCTTCGAGGTTATTTAGGCGTGCCTACAATACAGCAGCTTGTCAGGAAAGGGCGCAAGGCGCAGAAGCAGACGACGAAGTCGCGTGCTCTGGACTCATGCCCGCAGCGACGCGGCGTGTGCACCCGCGTATACACGACAACACCCAAGAAGCCGAACTCGGCGCTGCGCAAGGTGGCGAAGGTCCGGTTGACCAACGGCATCGAGGTCATCGCCTACATCCCGGGTGAGGGGCACAACCTCCAGGAGCACTCGATCGTGCTCGTCCGCGGCGGTCGCGTGAAGGACCTCCCGGGTGTGAAGTACCACGTCGTTCGGGGCGCGCTAGACACCACCGGTGTTGCTGACCGCAAGCAATCCCGGTCGAAGTACGGCGCCAAGCGACCGAAGAACTAGTCGCCCAGAGACACTCGAACCCACCACCAGTTTTACCGACCCTGCGGGGTCACCTACACGAATACAGTCCGATATGCGCAGAAGAAGTGCTGAAAGACGACAGGTACTGGCAGATCCTGTTTACGAAGACGTGCTGGTAGCGCGCTTTGTGAACAGCGTGATGGACAGCGGAAAGAAGAGCGTAGCGCAACGCATCGTGTACAAGTCCTTTGACCTCATCGAAGAGCGGTCGGGACAGCCAGGCGTTGAGGTGTTCCGGCAGGCCGTCACCAACGTGGCGCCGCTGGTCGAGGTGCGCAGTCGCCGCGTAGGTGGTGCGACCTACCAGGTACCCATCGAGGTTCGCCCCGACCGGCGAACCGCGCTGGCGTTCCGCTGGATCATCCAGTACGCGCGCGCAAGAAACGACAAGAGTATGGCCAACCGCCTCGCAGCTGAGTTGCTCAGTGCGTCGAAGGGAGAGGGTGGTGCAGTTAAGAAGAAGGACGACACGCATCGTATGGCAGAGGCCAACAAGGCGTTCTCGCACTTCAGATTCTAGAGTAATGAGCAAGCAGAACATCAAACTTGAGAACACCCGCAATATTGGCATCATGGCCCATATTGATGCGGGTAAGACCACCACGACCGAGCGGATCCTGTTCTACACGGGACGTCTGCATCGGATGGGCGAAGTGCACGACGGCGGCGCCACGATGGACTGGATGGAGCAGGAGAAAGAGCGCGGTATCACGATTACGTCGGCCGCGACGACCTGCTTCTGGGGCGACAACAGGATCAACATCATCGACACGCCGGGCCACGTCGACTTCACCGTCGAAGTGGAGCGCTCGCTTCGCGTGCTCGACGGCGCCGTTGCGCTGTTCTGTTCGGTCGGCGGCGTAGAGCCGCAGTCAGAGACGGTGTGGCGCCAGGCCGACAAGTACGGCGTGCCGCGGATCGCGTTCGTCAACAAGATGGACCGCACTGGAGCGGACTTCGAAGCCGCCGTGCAGATGATGAAAGACCGGCTCAAGGCGAACGCCGTACCGGTCCAGATTCCGATCGGCGAAGGTGAGATGTTCCGCGGGATCATCGACCTCGTCTCGGGCAAAGCAATCGTCTGGCACGACGAAACGCAGGGCGCCACGTGGGACGAAATGGAGATCCCCGAAGACCTCAAAACGAAGTACCGCCACTGGCGGATTCACCTCCTCGAGGCGATCGCTGAGCACAACGACGAGCTGCTCATGAAATACCTCGAAGGCGAAGACATTACCGAGGACGAAATCCGGGAGGTCGTGCGCGAGGCTACGCTGAGCCTGGACATCACTCCGGTATTCTGCGGCTCCGCCTTCAAGAACAAAGGCGTGCAGCGACTGCTCGACGGTGTGATCGCGTACCTACCGAGTCCGGTAGACGTGCCTGCTGTTTCTGGCGTCGTTCCGCGCACCGATCAGCACGAAGACCGTGAGCCGAAGACGGACGCACCGTTCAGCGCGATCGCTTTCAAGATTGCAACGGATCCGTACGTCGGTAAGCTGACTTTCTTCCGCGTCTACTCGGGTACGCTCGACAAGGGCACGGCGGTCATGAACTCGACCACGGAGAAAAAGGAGCGTGTGGGTCGGATTCTGTTCATGCACGCGAACCATCGTGAGGACATCGAGCAGGTTCAGGCCGGCGACATCGCTGCCGCGGTCGGACTCAAAGAGGTCAAGACGGGCGACACCCTCTGCGACCCCAACTCGCCGATCGTCCTGGAGCAGATGGACTTCCCCGAGCCGGTCATCCGGATTGCCATCGAGCCGAAAACCAAGGCGGACAATGACAAGCTCGGTGGCGGTTTGCAGAAGCTCGCCGAAGAGGATCCGACGTTCAAGGTGAACACCGACCACGAAACCGGTCAGACGATCATCGCCGGGATGGGTGAGCTGCACCTCGAGATCATCGTGGACCGGCTGAAGCGCGAGTTCAAGGTCGAAGCCAACGTTGGCAAACCGCAGGTAGCGTACCGGGAAGCGATCAAGGGAACGGTCGACGAACACTACACCCACAAGAAGCAGTCCGGTGGACGCGGTCAGTTTGCAGAGATCTACGTCGAGATCACGCCGAACGAAGAAGGCGTTGGTTTCGAGTTCATCGACGAGATACGCGGTGGGGCGATCCCTCGCGAATTCATTCCTTCAGTTGAGAAGGGGTTGAAATCATCGATGGAGCAGGGTCCCCTTGCAGGCTTCCCGCTCGAGGGCGTAAAGGCGCGTCTTTACGACGGCAAATTCCACAACGTGGACTCAGACCAGATGTCGTTTGAGATTGCCGGACGCATGGCGCTCCGCGAGGCGGCGCGCAAGGCGAAGCCTGTGCTGATGGAGCCTGTGATGGAAGTCGAGGTCGTCACGCCCGAAGAGTACATGGGTGACGTCATTGGCGACCTGAACAGCCGCCGCGGGCGCATTCAGAGTATGGGCCAGCGGCAGGACGCGCAGGTGATCAAAGCGCTTGTGCCGCTGTCGAGCATGTTTGGGTATTCGACGGATATGCGTTCGATCACCCAGGGTCGGGCGCTGTACTCGATGCAGTTCGACCACTACGAAGAAGTACCAAAGAGCATTGCCGAAGACGTTATCGCAACGAGCACCGGCACCGTCGCAGCTTGACCGCCGCGGCAAGACAACAGACAATTAGGACCAGCTAACAGCACCAGCTAGAAGCAAGCAACAGAACAGTTATGGCGAAGGAGACATTTCAGCGTACGAAGCCCCACGTAAACGTGGGCACGATCGGTCACGTGGACCACGGCAAGACGACGTTGACGGCTGCGATCAC
>JANQRN010000166.1 GCA_028284545.1 Rhodothermales bacterium
ACCGACTTGGAAGATGGCTTGGGCCGTGTCGGTGACGATCGCTTCCGTGCCCTCGACGGCCGTCACCCGGTAGGTCCAGTCGCCGAGGGCGGCGCCGGGGGGAAGGGCGAAGCTCGTTTCGTAGAGTTTGGTCGCTACGTTGTCGTCAAAGGCTTCCGTCATCGCAACTCCCGAAAGCTGGCTGACCCCGTTTGGATCGAGAAGATCGAGGGACGCGCTGGCAATGTCAAAACTGCCGAAGGGGTCTGTCACCGTCGCGCGCATGAAAACGGAGTCGCCGGGCTGAAAGGTCGCCACTTGCGACCCTCCTGAATAGGCTGCATCGAAGGTCTCGAGCGCGGAGACTACGATCACCGTCGGCGTGGCTAGGTCGATGCGCGAGTTGTTGCCCCCCGTCAACGGAAAGATGCGGGTTCGCCTATTGCCGCTGCCGCTCGTGACGTTTGTGACCGTCAGAGTCAGCTGGCTACCCGCGGGCAGATTGAGATCGGCCGGCAGGGGCACGTTGAAGACGAACGGAGCCGGTGCGGATGAGGGTGGGGCGGCGAACGACAGCGTTACCGGGTTGCCAATGGGGCCCGTGAAGGCTCCGGTAGACGCGAGGCTGATCTGTAGCGATCTCTGAACGGGGCCGCCGCCCCCACCGCCCTTACTCACGTAGAGCGTCACCGGAATGGCGCCGCTCGTTAGCGTCAGGAGATCTTGGGTCGCGGGCGTAATTCGCCAGGTCACCGGCCCGCCTCGGTCCACAATCACGTTGCCTTGGGGGCCGGCGGGCGGTGTCCTCGACAGAAAGGGTGCCGCGCCGGTATTGAAGCCATTCGGATCGGGTGAGGCGGCGTCGTAGAGGTATAGCGTTTTCGGCCCGCCGGGCGGGATTTGGGACTGAGAGACAACGACGTTGGGCGCGACGGGGCTAGCGCCCGAGCCGCTGCCGTTGGTAACGGTCGCGACGTTAGAGATGATGTCGCCCGGATTTGCGCCTGCCGCAATCACGACATCGAAAACGATGCTCGCCGTACCGTTGGCCGGAACCGTGATATTGCCGATGTCCAAACGGCCGGTACCGTTGGCTCCGGTACCGGCACCCGTAGAGTTATCCACGGCGCCCGGTGGCAGTGAGACGACGCTAAAGCTCGAGATTAGCCCTGGGATGTCGTCTCTGACCTGCACGGGTGCAGCAGGTACTCCGCCGGTTTCCGGGAGCGTGATGGTATAGCGCAGTGTCTCCCCCGGGTCCGCGTCACCGCCGTTGAGATCGACGACGCCCTTGGTGGCCGTGGATAGGTCGCTGCCGATGACCGTGGTTGGGTCAGTCGTGGTGTTGTTCGCAGGCGTGTTGTCGATGCTGTCGCTGGTGACGCTGGCGGTGTTATCCACCGAGGGAACAGCGGCCGCGTCCGGGAGCACAGTCAACGTGAGGTCCGGCAAGGAGCCGCCAACCGGGACCGGTCCCGGGTGAGTGCAGGTAACGTCCTGGCCTGCTGATCCGCAGGTCCAGTTCGTGCCGGTGCCGCTGACGTAGGACAAACCCGCCGGTAGCGTGTCTGTCACGGTGATCAGGTTGCCATCGGGCTCCGGTCCATTATTGCTGACGACAATCGTGTAGTCCCCGTTGACGCCAACGCCGAAGTCGCCCACATGTGTTTTGGTTATCGCCAGATCGACGATCGGTTCGGTGGTAAAGCTAATGACCTCCGCGCTCAGAAGCACCAAGTCGCCGCCCGAACTGTAGACGCTCGTGGCAGTGGTATCGCCTGGATTGAGGAGCGCACTCACGTCGTAGGTATCGACGTCCACGCCGTGTTCGCTAATCGACCCGACGGTGTTCACCGTGCCGTCGAACTGCTGCACCGTGGGATTGCTGGCGGGCGGCACCAGTCCGTCGTCGATCGTCGTCCCATTGAAGGTCAGGTTCTCTCCAACGCCGCCCAGCGGGCCAGAGTTCTGCGGGTCTCCCTCCCAGGTGATGTGCGACACCTTACCGTTGATGGGTTCGGGGGGCGTCGGTATTCGGAATGTGTCGACGGTGATCGTCTGACTGTTACCGCGAAAGAACTGAAACCCATCGAAGACATTCACCGCGCGAAGGTCCTCGCTCGGGTCGTCGAAGACGACGATTAGACCCCAGCCTGAGAGAACGGCCTGGGAGCCACAGTGGGGAGCACCGGTGTTTACGCTTAGCCCTGAGAACGTGTAGTTCCCATTTCCCGATACGAGTCCGGTAACGTCCGCGAAGCCGGAAAAGAAATCGAAGTTGGTGCCGTTGAAGACAAAAGTCGCCGTGAACGTTCGACTCGCGAACACGGTACTACCGTTGAACGTGACCTGGCTATCAACCGTCGATCCGGACCCTGCCCAGTAGAGATAGGCGGCACGGATAGTAGCGCCGACCGGGATTCCGCTTAAGGAATTGCTGCTGCTGCCGTTAACTGAGCAGGCATTCGTAGTATTGGGTGCGCTTCGAAGGCTTCCGCCGGTCGTAACATAATCTGTTCGGCCGACGAAGCTCTGAAACAGCGTGACGGGGGTCTGGGCTTGGGCCGCCACAGGGTAAAAGCCCTCCCATGCCACGAGGCAGAGGGCCAAGATAAAAAGCCAGCGTCGGTTCCATCCTAACGCTGGCCGGTGCAGGCGTTTTGGCTCCATCCAAAAGCGTTCAGCTTCCCTAAGGTTTGGGGCAGTGACGCTTCGCTTGAATGGCCCCTAATCCGTGCGGGGTTGCTCAAGGACCTAGGCGGCTGTCAAACGACCTAGGTTGCCACTGACCGGGGACAAGTATCTGACATAATTGGGCTTGGGATCTGAGACCTCGGTCACAGGACGAAGCCCTGACCCGTCAAGCCCCCCTAATTCCCGGTTTATCAGTGGGTTAGCTGGTGGTTAGAGGCGCTCTTCGATGAGCCGTCGCGCCTCGTCGAAGTCGACGGCATCGAGTCCGCCGACCCCATCCGTCAACCGCTCCAGAATCTCGCTCTGGACAGCCCCTCGTCGCTCCGCCCTCGCATAGGGTATGTCAGCGTGAAACATCACCATGGAGTATTGCGGTATGAACCTCTCCGG
>JANQRN010000178.1 GCA_028284545.1 Rhodothermales bacterium
CGTCAACGTCTCCCAGGTCGACTGCGAGCGCAAACCGTCCCGTCGCGTAGTTGACTGGAGCCTGCAGATCCCCGGTACCGTTGCCGAAAATGATTGACACTGTGTTGCGATTCGCGTTGACCGACGCGACATCCGCATTTCCGTCGCCATTGATGTCTCCGGCAGCAAGCATCCAGGCGCTGCCCTGTCCCGAGCCCGGGATCGCGACGCTGTCTGAGGTAGCGAAACCGCCTGCACCGTCGCCCAACAGCAATTGCACCTCATCGCCCTGGAAACTGCCCACAAAGACGTCTGCGATGCCGTCGTTGTTGGCGTCAGCGACGGCGCATGAGGTCTCACCAGTTCCGACTTCAACGGTGCCGGCAGACGTGAAGGCGCCTGTGCCGTCATTCGTCATCAAGCCCATGGCGTTTCCGCCGCGACCAACGGTAATAATGTCATCGTCGCCGTCTGCATCATAGTCGGCAACGCAGACGCCGCGGATATCATTGATTGAATCGTATCCGGTAGTCGACGAGAAGGCGCCGGTGCCATCGCCCAGGAGAACCGTAACCTTCGTGTCGGCCAGACCGCCAACAGCAACGTCCACAAAACCGTCGTTGTTGAAATCGGCCCCTTCGTTTGGGCTCGGCCGGCCGGTCCCCGCTAGCCCGTAGGTTGAAAACGAAGCCGGATAGCCACCGCTACCGTCGTTCATGAAGACTCGAACGTCGTTCGGGGTTTCGTTCGGTACGAGTAAATCGGAATAGCCATCGTCGTCCAGGTCGCCGGCGTACGCGCCGTAACTGACAATTGGCCCTTCACCGTTGTTGCGGATATCGATGATCTCGACAAATTCGAAGTCCAGCATGCCGCGTGCCGCAGCCGCCCAGAATCCCCAGGTAAATCCCTCCGAGAGCGCGCTGGCCGTCGCGCTTTCGACGGCGGACGACAGAGAAACGACGACCCATTCGCCTGCCATGAAGCTGTCCTGCGGATTGAAGCGTACACGTGTGTCTCCATTCTCGAAAGAGAAGGTGCCGGCGGCCGGGCCAGACCAACGACCGAACACGCGAAAAGACGATGCGTCAACCGACGATGTATTCAAAGGCGCATCGAAGTCTACTACTATATCGGCAGAAACCGGGGCCGAGATCTCATTGCCGGCCGGCGACACGCTGGTTACCGATAGCTGGGCGTAGGAAGCGGAGGCGAGCGCGAAGAAGATGGTCGCTACAACGACCCAAACGGGATAACGCATGTGCAAGACTGAGGCGTTGGAATCTGCGTGGCGCACCGAAACGGAGTAGAATCCGGATGCCGGTAATTGACTCTGATACGGACTGACAGCCTGTGACGGATTGCTGCAATGCAGCGTGTGCGCAACGCAACTACGATAGGCCGCAAACCGCTTTTGAGATCGAAGGTTTCGTCAAGCCGCCTCGCGTTTTCAAGCAAGAACGCAGTCGTTCAAACCAGGCTGCTAGAACGGTTTGAACAGTGCAAGCCACGCTGCCAGTAAAGCGATGAGCGGCAGTGCAAAGGCGAGTGCCGCCGCGAGTTGCCGCTTCCGGTAGGGGAGACCGACGAGAGCGGCCAACAGCAACCAGATCAGAAGCTTGGCGATGACCCAGCCAGGGAGCCCGTCGGCGAGGAGCTCAAGTCTCGCGAGCATGCCGAAGCCTGCAACCAGGGCCAGCAGCGCTCCAACTCCATGCAGGATGCCAATTACGCGCCGGGTCGCGGGTACCTTTTCGCCGCCGCTAAGGGCGTGAATGCTGGCGCCTCCCAATGCCACGAACATCATGAACAGGCCGAGGAAGTGCAGAAGCTTGTAGGTCGTGTAACTGATCACGGCAGACTGGGGTCGGTTGGGGCCCCGAATCTACGACTCCAGCTCCCGCTATGCTGCCGGTTTCACGTCCAGCGGCCCAGGGGAGCCTATGGCTTCATCGAGATCGTCGAACGACTCCGCGTGCGGGGACACGCGGATTGCACCGAGCTGACTCAGCTCCGTCAGCATCCTCCGCAGGTGCTTCTCGGGCGTGTCGATGGCGAGTATAACGAGGTAGCCCCGCTGTACGGCAACAACATCATTCGTTCTGCGAAAGATAGCCCTCGTCGACGCTGCTGCCGCCCGCATATCGGCAGCGTCGGGTACCTCGATCGTTGCCAGCGCGACGTTTTCGCCGAAAAGGTGGGCAGCGGTGCAAAGCGATTGATAGCAGACCGCGAGACTTGCCTCAGAATGCACGACCCCGTCGCTTCCAAGCGCTTCCTGTACGCCACTCAAGAGGCGTGTCCGAAACGATTGCAGCCGCTCATTCAGCTCTGAGCGTGTCTGCTGAACGGCCGTGTCGAGTTGCCTCAGGTGACGGCGGACTGAGGCCGCGGTACTCTTGACCACCTCGTTCTCCGGCAACGCGTCCTCAATCGGATGGAGCGACCCGTGTACCGCCTCGCGCACAGACTGGATCTCCCCGTGCTGATTCGTCAACAAGGCCACGAGGTCCCGAACGGTATGCTGCAGCTCGTTCAGCCGCCCCGCGCGGTCGGCGTGAAGCGTTCGATATGCGTTTCGCAGGAAGCTGCTGAGGGCCTGCTCGTCGTGCGTACGACCACGCACATTCGTATTCGCATCCGGTTTCGGAGCCGGACCATCATCCCGCAGATAGCTGACCCATTCGTGGCCACGATCGCGAGTTTCGCGGTCAAGATCCTGAGCGCCTGGGCTCGCAAGCCAGTCGGCCAAGAGGTCTGCCGCAAGGGGATTGCGCTTTCGAGAAGGGCTCATGACTCGGGTATCGGCTTCCGTGTACACCGCCAAAGGGGGCTGCCGACGCGGAGCGTCGTCTTCGCAGCGCCACGGTATACAGAAAAGCTGCCGGGCTGCATCCACAGCCGTGACGCGACTTCGGTTATCTAACTAAACTGTTGTGCTGCAATCTATTACGCGCGTAAACCTAGAATCATAGTTAGCATCAGCAGGTGTATAGACAGCGGTTTGCTGGTTTGTGTTAGCGGGTCGGTCGTGCCTACTTTTGGGGTTGGCGTTCCTCGTTTCTTCATTTTTCTTCAGCATGTCGCGATTGCTGGCAATTCTTCTCGGATTGGTGCTCTTTGCCGCACTAACCATCTTCTGCGTCGCGCGGGAATCTCCTCGAATCGCCGAGGAGCTTACGCTTCGGGCAAGCGGTGCCCTTCAATCGAGTGAAATCGACTGGGCAGAGGCGAGCGTCGATGGAAGACTGGTAACGCTCACGGGGTTTGCACCTTCGACTGAGGAGAGAATGCGGGCAGTTTCGGTAGTCAGCGACGTGGGCGGTGTGCGGTCGGTCAGGGACGGCCTTGAGACACGGCCGGCCGTTTTCGAATTTCAGGCCAGACGAGACGGCCCCAGCATCGTGCTCACCGGCAATGTGCCTGATGAGCGCTCCAGATCAACGGTCCTGGCCCGTGCAGCCTCCCTGTTTGGAGCTGAAGTAGTTGTCGACGACCTCGTGGTGTCTGGCCCTGCGCCTGACGGTGCCTGGGTCGCGATGGCGCGCCGGGGTCTCGATCTGCTCGTGAAGCTTGATTCGGGCAAGGTCAGCCTCAGAAACCAGGACGTTTCCCTGTCGGGCGTCGCGGCCAGCAGGCAGGAGCAGGAGCGTATCGGCGCCGAACTCATGGAGGAGTTACCGGCTGGCTACACGTCGTCCATCGACATCAGCGTCCCCGAACCGGTAGCACTCACGGCCGACGACTGCGCCGCCGAATTTGCGAACCTGATGTCCGGCAAACAGATCACGTTCGAAACGGACAGCGCGAGGCTAACGCCTGAATCGGGTCCGATTCTGAACGAGGTCGTCTCGTTGGCGCAACGGTGTGATGGGGTGAGAATTGAGGTGGTGGGGCACACCGACTCGCTTGGTGACGCAGACCGTAACCGTGACCTTAGTCAGCAACGCGCGGTGGCTGTTGCGGTGTACATTCGTGGTCGGGGTGTCGACTCCCGCAGGGTCGTTTCTATTGGCTTGGGCGAAGCGCAACCGATCGCAACAAACCGCACACGACGGGGCCGAGCGCTTAACAGAAGAATCGAATTCAAAGTCCAGCCAGAATAGATGACGTTTCTGATCGTCGAGATGGTTCTGTATCTGTTGGGCGCAGCTCTCCTGGGCCTTGGGCTGGGGTGGGTGCTGCGTTCGCTTGGTCTGAAGGACAAAATCGAGCGACTGGAGAATCGCTGGAATCGTCGGTTGCGCGTTGCTGATGACGAGCTCACAACTGCCCTCGAAAAGCTGTCCGTCGCGCAGGGGGAGATCGAGCAGAAGAACGAATCGCTGAAACTTGCGTCCCGCAAAGAACTTGCGTTTGTGGCGCAGGTCGGCGAACAGGAGCGATTGCTTTCGGATCTGAGAGAACAGTTTGATACCGCGACGCGTAGCGCCGAAGAGGCGACTCGCAGACAGCGGGAAGAAAGAGAGGTTGTTCGCGCAGAGTTTGAAGTTGCGCTTAGCCGGGTAGGTGAGTTGGAGCGGGCCGCAGCCGCCGCCGCCGAGCGCGAGTCGGCGCTTGGCGAGAACCTTGATCTGGCCCGCAAGACGCACGATGAACTTGAAGGCCAGCTGGCCGAGATGCGAACTCAGCTCGACGCTTCACTTGCACGCGCGACCAGCGAATCAGAGCGTGGCAGGAGGCTCCAGACAGAACTCTCAGAGTTGCAACGCAGCGTCATCGAGCTTCGTGTCGAGCGCGATGCGCTGGCTACCGCGCGTGAGGCGCAGTCTGCGGCCGCGGTCGAAAAGGACAAAGAAATTGCGGAGCTGAAGAGCCTGCTTTCGAGTCGCGCAGCTGAGCTTGCGAACATCACCTCGCAGTCTCGATCCACCGATTCGATGCTTGCAATGCTGGAGGAGCAACTGCTCAATCGTGATTCGGACATGTCTGCCCTTCGAATGGAGTTGACCGCCAGCGAGCGAACGGTTGCTTCGCTGGAGAGCTCCAACAAGCACGTCCGGCAAGTTGCAGACGACCTGGAGCAGAAGCTGAAGCGTCGTGATGCAGACATTGAGATCATTCGCTCTGACCTTAGCGGGCGAGTGGATGCAATCAGGGCGCTGGAAACGAAGACGCACGACCTGGAGCGTACGTGTGCGGCCCTCGTTGACAAGTCGGAAACCATCGAGGATGAGCGGATCAAGCTGCAGCGGGAGTTGGCGCATCGGAATGATGAGCTACAGAGAATGATGGCAGACGTGGGCGAGGGAGAGACCCTGGTTGAAGCCCTCAAGCGGAGACTTGCGCAGAGCGAAGACCGCATTTCCCGACTCGAGCTGGAGCTGCTGACTGCGCGGCAAACCCGCGACGACCCAGCTGTTGCAGGTTTGCAGCGACCGCCAGGACTACTCTCCGAGCCGGATGGTGAGATTGACGATCTCACGCTGATTCGCGGCGTTGGTCCGGTGCTGGAACGCATGCTCCACGATCTCGGCGTATTCCACTTTCGTCAGATAGCCGGCTTCAGCCAGCAAGATGTCCAGTGGATCGCCGGCAACCTCGACGCCTTCTCCGACCGCGTTCTGCGGGACGATTGGATTGCGCAGGCGGCTCACCTTGTCGAGCAGGCCGGAAGCGAACCTGGCCCGGGGTAACTCTTCCGTCAGATTCGACTAAACGGACGGCGGCAGGTTGGCGAGCGTCGACCGGAGGTCGTCTGCGCGCGCGCGCAGTGGTTTGATTGCAGAGCTGCCCGGCGATCCTGAAGTTCGATACGCCGCCAGAATCTCTGATGCGTCGGGACGTGTTGATGCCGCTGCATTTGCCCGGTAAGCCTCACGAAATGGTGTGCCTTCCAGGGTAGCCTTGAGCGCGTTGCCGGCGGTCAGCATCGGCGCCGACACCGCTTCGTCCAGTCGCTCGCGATCAAACGAGACTGAACGCATGAACTTCGCAAGTGCTGTGACGGCGTCGTCACTAACCTGAAGCGCTCGGATTACCGCCCCCTTAGTAAGCTGCAGGTCCCTGTGGTAGCCGGTTGTCAGGTTAGCTGAGATCGACGAAAGTAGCGCGAGCTCGGCAGATACGCGGTGGTAAAGCGCCCGCGCGATCTCGAGAACGTCGGGGTTCTTCTTGTGCGGCATTATGCTGCTCCCGGTTGCCACAGTCTCGTCGAAACTGACAAATCCGAAATCCTGGGAAGCGTACAGGATGAGGTCGGATGACAGCCGATTGATTGTCAGCGCTAACTGCGCAGCCGCAGCGACAACTAGCATCTCAGACTTGCCGCGGGCAAGCTGAACCGCCGCAACGTTTTCGACGAGGCGCCCGCTGAAGAGGTCTTCGGCCACACCGGTACGGTCGAGATCGACATGAGGGATGCCGTAGCCAGCGCCAGAGCCAAGCGGCGACTTGTTGACGTGTTGTGCGGCAAAAGCGATGAACTGCGCGTCGTCAAGCAGGCACTCTGCAAATCCAGCGTACCATTGGCCCAGAGATGTTGGCATCGCGCGCTGGGTGTGCGTGTAGCCCGGCATCAACCAGTCATCTGTCCGTTCCGCCTCGGCCAGGAGTAGCTCGGCAAGACCGATGGCGTGAGCAGCCAGGGAGGCGAGTGCGTCGCGCTGTAAGAGGCGAAGTGCAGCCAACACCTGGTCGTTTCTCGATCGTCCGGTGTGGACCCGCGCGCCAGCGGCACCAGTTTTCTCGGTCAAGAACCGCTCGATGACCGTGTGGCAATCCTCATCGTCGACTGTCACAGTCACGTCGCCTCTATGCCAGAGCTCGAGCAACTCGTCCAGTGCGCCGTCGATCCCCTTGGCTTCTTCATTCGACAGAATGCCGATGCGGTGCAGCCCCGACACGTGAGCACGTGTCGCTACAATGTCGTACGGCAGCAAGAGCGTGTCCCACGTGTAGTCGTCTCCGACCGTGAACTGAACGACCCAGTCTTCCGCCGATGTCCCTTTCTGCCAGAGCTTTTGGCTGGCGCCGCTGCCTACGGACTTGTCGGTCAAAACGATACTAAGTGCTGTAGTTCTGGAAATAGCGTTCTACGACAGATCGGTACACAGCCGGTGCCCGTCGAAGTTCAGGCAAGGCGATGCTCTCCTCACCGGTATGCGACAGGTTGCTGTCACCCGGGCCAAGCTTCACGGTTGGAATGTCGTGTACGTAGACCCAGTCAGATGCGGTCGCTGAGCCGAACGGGTCCTTTCCGGTCACCTCGACTGCGGCGCGCACG
>JANQRN010000181.1 GCA_028284545.1 Rhodothermales bacterium
CGCGCAACCAGGACAATCGAACCCATCGGTCTGGTTCATGCGTGCGAGTTCGATCATGCCATCAACAACACCCGTGCGTCGGCGCAGCTCGTTCAATGCCGAGACGACTGCACGAACTCCCCCACTGACTTGCGGCACGTCTGATTTCTCGACTTCTGGCAACTCTTCCGGCGCTTCGTAGTCCCGACTATTCACGTGTCACGACCTCCGACAATCCTGTCCGACATGCTGTAGACGTTCAGTCCGGTCTGTCGGACAAAGCCGGCCAACGTAATCCGCTGACGAGATGCAAGGTCAACCGCAAGGCTTGACGGGGCGCCAATGGATGCGACCACCGGAATGTGTACCACGGCTGCCTTGTAGATCAACTCGAATCCGGCGCGCCCGCTGAGAAATAGCACACTATCGCGGAGCTCGTCTCCATTCATGAGTGCTGCCCCGATGAGCTTGTCGACGGCGTTGTGGCGCCCAATGTCTTCGCATACGCGCACAAGGCGCCCGTCGGGCCGGAACAGCGCGGCGGCATGCAGCCCACCCGTGTGACCGAAAAGCAGCTGCGTCTGCCGAAGCACATCAGGCATGGCGCACAGCGTATCGGCCGGTACCGTCAACCCTCTCTCTTCAATTGCCGCGAGGTGGTCGGCAGCAACGTCAACGCTTCGAGCACCGCAGACGCCGCAGGCCGCTGAACGCAGTACCCTCGCGCCGACGTCCTGTTGCGTCAGCGAGAGCCCAGGGCGTAGCCGTACAACGATTGCAGATGCGGCCCGCGAACCACAAGATCGCGAGCCAGTCTCCACGTCTACGACGTCCGAAGGCTGTTCAATAATGCCCTCAGCCACAAGCATTCCAACGGCCAATTCGCGATCCGCACCGGGTGTACGCATTGTAACCCCCATCTCGACCGGCGGACCCGATCCAACCTCGACCTCGATCAAAACGGACTCCTCAGCGGCAACCAGATCAAGTGCCTCAACGCGCGCCCCCCGATCATACCGCACGATTGGCGCTACCGCGGCACCTGACAGAGCGGCGGACTCGGCCGTATGGCCGTTTGAGGTCTTGTCGCGAGGGAGCATGCAGTCAAGCTACGGTCACGCGGGGGCAAACTCTAGCCGCGAATTCAGCGATAAAGGCTATTGAGAGACGGACGATACCTAAGTGTGTGTGTTACGGCACTTTCGAGGCTCCGTCGCGGCACTGACATGTGGCCGAAGTGAAAAAGCCGGCGGCACGCTCTGTACTGACTAGATCCCATACCGTACGACCATGAAGACGACCGCGTACCTAAAAACCTCTCTCGCCCTGCTCGCATTCGGCGCCACGCTTGCGCTCTCGCCGACCAGCATGGCACAGACCGTTTCTGAAGTCGGCGACGCCGGCACGACGATGGCAGGAGCCCAGGACGAGACGACTGAGGCCATCACAATGATCTCAGGCTCACTCGACTCGGTCACCGATGTCGACGTGTACAAGATCACGATTGATGATCCCGCAAACTTCTCGGCGACGACATCAGGTCCAACCGGTACCGGTGTCGCAGACGACACACGTCTCTATCTCATGGACGCGTCCGGCCTTGCCGTATATGCCAACGACGATCTTCCGGACGGTTCCACGCTCCGATCGATATTGCCGGCAGGCCACACGCTGAGTCCGACGACTGCAGGCGACTACTACTTGGCGGTCTCTTCCTACCCCATGTATCCAACGGACGGCTCGACGAGTATCTTCAACGAGCCGGATGTCGATCCGGGCTACGACTACACCGACATTCTTGGCGCAAACACAGCGACGACAAACGCGATGTCGGCGTGGACGGGATCGGGCGGCGATGCCGGTACCTACGAAGTCACTCTGGCCGGTGTTAACGGATCACTGCCGGTCGAGCTGGTTGACCTATCGGTGCACATCGACCAGAAGACCGCTGTTGTTGCGTGGGAAACGGCTTCAGAATCAGACAACGCCGGATTCGAGCTGGAGATGCGCGAAGCCGGAAGTGCAGACTTCACGCAGATCGGCTTTGTCCCCGCTGTTGGTGAGGCGCACACGTATTCTCACCGCAGTGGCGAGCTGCTTCCCGGGCGCTACGAGTTCCGGATCGGTCAAATAGATCTCGACGGGTCAGCAACGTACAGCCACACGGTGGCGGCGGCTGTAGCTCTGACTGAGGAAGTCTTTCTTGGTGCGGCCTTTCCCAACCCATTCCAGGCACGAAGTGCCATATCACTCTCTGTTCGCGACCCGCAGCACGTACGGGCGGAGCTCTTCGACCTCACGGGAAGGAAGCTGCAAACGCTCTTCGTTGGAACCGTACCAGCGACAGCGACCGAGGAGTTGGAGATCGACGGCTCCAACCTCGCGACTGGTACCTACGTCGTGCGGGTACTTGGAGAACGGTTCACATCCAGCAGGTTAGTGACCGTGTCGCGGTAGGCTGCTTTGGTTACATTGACCCTGCACCGGGCGAGGTGCAGGGTTGATGCTCCCTCATCTCGGCCAAATAGCCATGCGATGAGGTAGCACAATGATTCGAAAGAAAACGAGCTCGCTTTTCTGCGCCACCGCGGTTGCCGCCCTACTTACCTCGGCCACCCTGCCTCCACTCGCCGCCGAGGCACAGGACACCTACCAGCGCCCGCCGGCGGCGCTTGCACAGCTCGTCGATGCGCCGGCCGCACCGGCCGTTTCGCTTTCGCCTGACGGTGCAACAATGCTGCTGATGATGCGACCAGGTCTTGCTACCATCGCAGAGGTCGCGGCTGAGGAACTGCGACTGGCGGGTTCGCGAATCAATCCAGCAACGTATGGCCCGAGTCGCTCACCCGGATATGAGGGACTACAGTTTCTCGACGTCAATAGCGGTCGACAGACCAACGTTGTCGGAATACCAGGAGACGGGACGATTCGTAGTGTGTCCTGGTCACCAGACGGCGACCACATCGCCTTCACCGTACAACATGAAACGGGAATCAGATTGTACCGCGCGGCGCGGGCAACGGGAGAAGCCACGCGCGTTGGGGAGTTCGAGTTGAACGCCACGCTGGGTAGTGCTTTCCGATGGTTGCCGAACAGCGACGGCTTCGTTGCCAAGGTGCGGCTCAGCCACACCCGCTCGGCTGCGGATATTGCCGGTCGATCGGTACCAAAGGGACCCATCGTTCAAGAGACTGCCGGGGAGGAAGCTCCGGCCCGCACGTACCAGGACCTGCTCAGGAGCCCAGTTGACGAGGCGCTGTTCGATCATTTCTTCACCGCCGAACTTCACGTCGTAGACCTTGAGGGCACGGCATCCAGGCTGGCTGCGGCATCTGTATATCCGTCTTTCAGCGTTGCCCCTGGCGGGAAATACGTGCTAGTCGAGGAGCTGGAGAAGCCATACTCGTACCTGGTACCTGCTCGCCGGTTCGGAAAGACGATCACCATCAGGGAGATTGACGGCACGGTCGCGCACACGGTTGCAACCCTTCCCCCGGCGGAAAACATACCTACGGGATTCGGGTCAGTGGCTAAAGGTGTCCGATCGGCCCAGTGGCGCGCTGACCACGACGCTTCTCTTTTTTGGACCGAGGCCGCCGACGGTGGTGACAGCAAACGGGAGGCGAGCATCAGGGACAACGTCTTTGCGCTTGAGGCGCCGTTCACCGACGCCCCGAGGCAAGTCGCGGCGCTTCCCACGCGCTTCTCGGGAATGACCTGGATCGATGATGAACGAGCGATTGTCTACGAGTACTGGCGGGCCACCCGCGAGCGCCGACTCTCACTCTTCAACCCGAGCGATCCCACGGGGCTTCGAACAGTGATGGAAATTGCAACAGAGAATCGCTACGCGGACCCGGGTCGAATCGTAACGACGGCCACTGGTCGCGGAGGTAGCGTCGCGCAGCTGCATGACGGCGGAAACGCCCTGCTACTG
>JANQRN010000208.1 GCA_028284545.1 Rhodothermales bacterium
CGTGCGATGGTTACGCCGAAGCGCAGCATCCGCCCTGGACCGGGCAGTCCCAGCTGGGCAACCGAAACCGTATCAAAAGCATTGTCGACGCGGCCAAATGCCTCCAGGACGATCCCGCTTCGCGGCACTGGAGTCAGCCAGGACAATTTCAGGTCGACAATGGCGGACCGGGGCAAAGGCGTCAGTTCGCCCGATTCGAGGCGGCCGTAGGCACGGCCCGTAAACGTCGTTTGGGCCGCAAACAGGAGGCCTCCCCGTAGACGTACGCCCAGGCCCAGGTTGGCCACTGCCGCGGGCTTCTCTGTCAACCTGACTTGCACACCGTCTTCTCGACCCCTCGCTCGCATGATCGTGATTGAGAAGTCGAGGTCCATGCGATCGATGGGCTTCGCGCGACCGACGACTTCGGCACCGACTACAGAGCTCGCCTCCAGGTTAACGCGTTGTCGGCGCGATACTCCGTCGATCTGTAAGCGTGTCTGGTCTATCGTGTCTGTGGTATAGCTCAAAAAAGGAACGACTTCAAATCCGACGCGGCTCGCAGACATTCCGACCGCCAGTTCGGCGAGGGCCGATGATTCAGGTTTGAGGTCTGGGTTCAGTTCAAATCGGCCGAGACCTGTGTCGAGGAGTTCACGCGTCGTGGGGAATCGAACTTTTCTTCCTGCCGATACGCGGAGGGACCACCTGGAGTTGATTTGCTTCGAGACGCCGAGCGAGGCCGTCCACGCGTTAGCTGATGATCGCGCTTCCGAGGACGCGTCGGGAGCGACATAGCCATCCACCGAGCCGCCGACACGAACAGTCGTCATACCAACAAGTTGTCGCCGAACCTCAGCGCCCACACTGTAGATGTCCTGCCGATATCGGACGTCACCAAGGGACCGAAACGCCGCGACCGTGGAGTCCCGCTCCTCGTTGACTTGATCATGTCGCGAAAACAGGTAGTTCGCTGCGAGTAGCAGGCCGGTGTCGGCGTTGATCGGAATGTCGTACGACAACCGCGTGCCGAGCGCTAGGTCCTCATCTTCCTGGCGGGCCTCGCGGTCGGTATAGGTCGCATCCGTAAAACGATCGATGTTCTGCCCAAACGCGGCGATCCATCCGGCTGCCGAAATTCGACCGGCACCCAGACGGGCAGCACCGTTCAGGATGCCGTATGTCCGCCGAACCTCGGGGTAGCGCCAGAAGCGCGCACCTGCCGCGGGGTCGATGTGACTCTCTGGCGCGATACCCTTCTTGCCCTCATTGTGGATCACCGTGAAACCAACCTGGGCACCCGGGCTCAGCAACCGCGACACATTGGCGTAAACGCCTGTGAACCTGCTGTCGGTGTTGGTTCGGTCGGCGCCCTCCACCTGGCTGAACGGGACCGCCGCTCCGTCAGGAACGGGCACCGCGTCTAGTTGGCTGTGGTCGACGGAGAGTCCGTAGCGCCAGGCGCCAGATCGTCCAAGATGAATAGCGTGACCCTCACGGGCTGCGCCGGTGCCAAGAGAAAAGCCAACCTCCGAGAAGTATCCCGGGGTATCGAGGGTTCTCGGCACGAGGTTAATGGCTCCGCCAACCACGTTGGTGCCGTACAGGATGGAGGATGGGCCCTTCGCCACCTCGACCGAGCCGACGATGCCGGCCGGAACGGACGACAGGTCGACGCGATTGTCCCAGGGTACGTTCAGCAGGGCGCCAGCAAGAAAAACGGCCACCTGCCGTTCGCCCGCGTTGCGCAAATAGACAAGCGTTTCACCACGCGAGTTCGTCTGGACGTGCGCGCCAGGGACGAGTTTCAACACGCGGCCAACGGTTGGCGCGTTTAGTCGTGCGATTTCGCTCAGCGAGATCCGCTGAATGGTGGCCGTCTGAGACGCGGTTTCTCCCGACTCGACGACAATCTCCTCAAGGTCGTACTGCCGCAGCGAGTCGGACTCCTGGCCATGTGCGCTGCCAGCGCAACAGAACAATACTAGCGTGACGACGACCGAATTAGTGCGACTCACACGGCCGCTCCGTCGTCTATCCGCCACTAGTCCGTCTGATGACCTCGGCTGCTGTCAGGGCGCGATCCGTGCTTCGAATAAACGTCGGTGGCACCGCCTGGTAGCGTGCGATCCGGGTTGGCTCGGCGATCGAATCGTCTCCGACCATCGCGCGAAGGATCTGTTGGTAGCGATTGTGGAATTGCCGGGACTGGGTAATCATTGCACCAAGCTTCCTGCTGGCAGCACGATACCTGAAGCGGTCGTTTGCCGCGATTTCTCCAGAGACTCGAGATGACATCGCGCGATGCGCCTCGAGTGTGCGCAAATATTCGTCGACGAGCCCCTGATCAAGATTGGCGGCCGACCTCAGCTGCTCGTACTGGGTTTCTGCCTGCGCCAAGGACGCTGAGAATTCGGCAACCTCTGCGCTCAGCTGAACGTTGTTGGCTTCCACTGTGCCGTATCCACCATAAGTTCGACAGCCCGTGAGCAATAGAAGGGCGCTAAGCAGTGTGGCCTGGACGATGTGGGAGGGACGCGTTTTGTTCATTTGTTTCGTGCGCGCTGCCGCGTGTGGTGCCAGTTTTGGGTAGTGGACTGCCCGAGCCGATGACGGCCCGAATTTACTGATCAAATGACTGTGTTGTCGGGCAGGCGGCCGTTCTTTGGTACGACGATTATCCCGTCGCGGATGTAGTAGCCGTCGCCATCGTGTTCCTGAACCCCTGACCGGTTTCCGATCACGCAGTTGCGACCAATGCTCGCGTTGCGATCAATGATGGCATTCTCAATCACGGAACCCTCGCCGATCCCCGGTCGCTCCGGACCCTCGATCGTTGCCCGCTGTTCGCGCGGCTCCCACGGATAGTAGTCCGCGCCCATGATTATGGACCGCCAGACCCGCGTTCCACGACCGACGAAGGAACGAAGGCCGATTACCGACTCGGATATTTCGCTGTCGATTACGACGGCAGACTCAGCGATGATCGCGTTGCGCACAGTCGAGTTCTCGATCTTCGCAGGCGGCAGCATCCGAGAGTTGGTATAGAGGGGTGCTTTCGGGTCGAACATGTTGAACTCGGGCTTCGACTCTGCGAGCATCAGGTTCGCATCGTAGAACGACTTGATCGTACCGATGTCTGACCAGTAGCCCTCGAACGGATACGACGCAACCCGGCAGTTGTCGATCGCGGTCGGAATGATCTGTTTGCCGAAATCGTGTGACGTCGGCGACTCCGAAAGGACGGTCTCCAGGAGTTCACGCCTGAAGACATAGATCCCCATCGACGCAAGGTAGTGACGACCGGCATCCGCCATTTCGTCGGAAACCGGACTCTGTTTGCCCTCCAGTTCGTCCTCTGTCGGCTTCTCGTAGAACTCCGTGATGAGGTCGTTATCGTCGGTCTTGAGAATGCCAAATCCAGGCGCATCCTCCTTATTTACGGGAATTGTCGCGAGCGTGATATCCGCCTCCTTCTCACGGTGCTGCGCCAGCAGCGTCCGGTAGTTCATCCGGTAGAGCTGGTCACCAGACAGGATCAGCACGTGCTGATGCCTGAAGTTTCGGACGTGCTGCATGCTCTGCCGCACCGCGTCGGCGGTGCCCTGAAACCAGTCGCTGGACCCTGGGGTCTGCTCCGCGGCAAGAATCGAGACGAAGCCCCGCCTGAACTGGTCAAATCGGTAGGCACGCGCAATGTGGCGGTTGAGCGACGCGGAGTTGAACTGCGTAAGTACGAAGATTCTGTCGATACCCGAGTTGAGACAGTTGGATATCGGGACATCGATCAGGCGGTACTTTCCAGCCAGCGGAACGGCTGGTTTGGAGCGACTATGTGTAAGCGGAAACAGGCGCGAACCCGCTCCACCCCCTAGAATGATTGCGACAACGTTATTCATAGGCCTCAATATACAAGACGCCCTTCTGTAGTGGGCGCGCGCGTCGAATGAAACCATGAGCGGCAGGGCCGGTAGACTGGTAGTCACGCGACCGATTGCGACCCGAATACAACCACCGTGCCTTTCATGAGCGAGCAGGCTGAGCGCACCGTTCAACTCGTCCTGGAGAAGATTCTGCGGGCGCGTCGCCGGATCACTGCTGCCGAGCTCGTTTCTGGCGTGATTCTCTTTCTCGCAATCGTGCTGACGCTCTGGTTTCTCCTGGCGTCGGTAGAGGCCGGACTCTGGTTGTCGGTCAGCGTCCGAAGCATCCTCTCCTGGTTGGCGATTGTGTTGCTGGGCGGGCTCGCCGGCTGGTTCATTTTGCGTCCGATCCTCAGCCACCTCGGCGTCGCGGGCACACCGGGCCGAGAGGAGGTCGCGCGCCGGATCGGCCACGTACACCCTGAGGTGTCTGACAGGCTCGTCAACATGCTGCAGCTCGCCGATGGTCGTCATTCAGCGGCCTCGACAGACCTGGTTAGTGCGGCGGTCACGTCGCTCGGCGAAACGGTCGCGCCGGTGGACTTCAACGACGTGGAGGATTTCGGCCGCCCCCGACGGTGGGCGCGGTTCCTTCTGATACCAGTCGTCCTCGTGGGCGTCATGCTTGTTGCCGCGCCTGGACCGTTTCTGTCTGCCTCTCAAAGACTCGCGTCTCCCGGGGTGTCGTTCGTGAAGCCAGACGCGTTTGCGTTGGCGGTTACGCCGGGGGATACCCGCGTAGTTCGCGGCTCCTCAATTGTCGTATCCGTCGCAGCCGATGGTGTTCGCATTCCCGAGACGGTTACGTTCGAGCGCCTGGCGGAGAACGAAGAGCGCGTAGAGGCCGAGATCGTTGAAGCGGACAGCCTTGGTGTTTTTGCGACCGAGTGGGAAAACATCCGCAAGTCGTTTCGCTACCGCATCAATGCTTCGTCGGTGGTCTCGCCCTGGTACACCGTTGATGTGGTTGACCGACCCGCGGTCGAGCGTTTACAGTTGTCGCTGGACTACCCGCGATACGCTGCGCTTCCGCGGCAGCGACTTGATCCCGGGGTGGGTGACGTGACAGCCCTTCGTGGGACCCGCGTCGGCATTGAGCTTGCCGTTGGCGGTGCTGATATCGCTCTCGCCCGGATTGTGCACGACGACGGTCGCGTGGATACCCTTGACACCGAGGGTGAGCGCCGGCGGGCGTCTGGAGCGTTCCGCGTCCGTCGTGATGGCACGTACCACGTGAGTTTGCAGTCGGTAGACGGGGTGAACAACGAGTCGCCGATTCGATATCGCGTTCGGACCGTGAGTGATGCCATTCCGACCATCAGTTTTGTGTCGCCGCAGGAGACGTTCGAACTCGAGGACGAACCAAGGGTCGTCGTAGTTACAAGTATCAGTGACGACTTCGGTTTTAATCGGATGGCGTTGTCCTACCGTCTCGCGGAGTCGCGATTCGGTGATGTCACGGAGACAACCTCCGACGTTGCGATTCCGCTCGGAGATCCAAGGCTCTTGACGCAGGAGGTAGCTTTCGAATGGAATGTGGCTGCCTCCGGATACACTCCGGTTCCGGGCGATGTCTTCGAGTACTTCGTTACCGTATGGGACAACGATTCGTATAGCGGATACAAGCCCGCGACGACCCGGGTGCAACGACTGATCGTGCCGTCGTTGGCCGAGAAGCTGGAGCAGCTCAACGAGAAAGAGGACGAGGTCCAACAGTCCCTTGAAGAGCTGATGGAGCGGGCAAGTGAGGTCCAGTCGGAGTTTGAAGAGCTCAAAGACCAGCTGCGACAGGATCCCACAGCGGACTGGGAGGACGAGCGCCAGCTGGACCGACTGCAGCAGAAGCAGGAGGAATTGGAAAGCACGGTGGATGACCTGACCGAGCAGATGCGGGAGGTCTCCGAGCAGATGCGTGAGCAGGGTGCGGTGAGCGAAGAGACGATGCAGCTCTTCGAGGAGTTTCAGAATGTCATGGAAGAAATCAACTCTGACGAGTTGCAGGACGCGCTTGAGTCGTTGCGCGAGGCCATGGACAATATGGATCTCCAGCAGCTTCAGGAGGCATTGAACGAGTTCAGCTTTCAGGAGGAGCAGTTCCGTGAGCGGCTTGAGCGCAGCGTTGACCTTATGAAGGAGCTGCGTGTTCGTCAGGGGCTCGACGAAGTAGCAAAGATGGCAGAGGAGCTTGCGGAGAAGCAGAAGGAGCTTGGGGAGCGAACAGAGGACGTGCAGGCAGACCAGGAGTCGGGCGCCGAGACGGAAGAGTCGACAGCTGATCAGCGTGAGGACATCGCAGCCGAACAGGAGCTCTCGGCCGAGGACATGAAAGCGCTTGAGGAGCGGATGCAGGAACTGGCTGAGCAAATGCAGGAGGTTGGCCGCGCACCAAACGAGGGTATGCAGCAGATGGCGGAGGAGGCGAAGCAGGAAGACCTCTCCGGTCAGATGCAGGAAAATGCAGAGCAGATGAGAGAGAACGAGCTGTCACAAGCGCGCCAGAACCAGCAGCAGATGCAGCAGCAGCTCGAGGGAATGCAGCAGCAGATGGGTCAGATGCAGCAGGGTATGCAGGGAGCCCAGATGCAGATGGACATGGAGGGTCTTCGTCGCGCGCTCGCCGACGTGCTCATGCTGTCTGACAGGGAGGAAGCTCTTCGTGGGCTGGTTGACCTGGCTGGCGGCGATGGCCCGCGGTTGCGAGAGCTTGCGCGCGATCAAGTGGAGCTCTCTGATGGGCTACGTGTCGTGACAGATAGTCTGCGCCACCTGGCGCGTCGCATCCCTCAGATGTCAAGCGCACTGCAGGAGCTCGCTGCTGAGGGTCTTCGAGATATGGCCAGCGCGACCTCGTCGATGTCTGACCGCGTTCCCGCGCAGGCCGCGGGTCATCAGCGCAGCGCCATGATGCAGCTCAACGAACTCGCGCTGCTACTCTCCGACCTGCTGAACTCTATGAACAATCCGTCGGGCGGCGGTGGCAGCTCGATGGAGGAAATGATGCAGCAGATGCAGCAAATGGCGGGAAATCAGCAGCAGCTGAATGAGCAGATTCAGCAGATGCTAAATGACATGGCCGGGCAGCGACTGACTCAGGATATGCAGGAGCGCATGCGCGCGCTCGCCGGTCAACAGGATCAGATGCGACGGCAGCTAAAGGAGATGTCGCGCAATCCAGAGCTTCGCGGGAAGGCGCTGGGCGATCTGAACAAGATCGCGCAACAGATGGAGGAGACCGTCAGAGAGTTGGAGCGACGTCGTGCCGGCAGACGAACCGTCGAGCGCCAGCAGGAGATACTGACTCGATTGCTGGAGGCGACGCGTTCCATGCAGGAAAGGGGAAAAGAGAACAAGCGTGAGAGCCGCACCGGCGAGGAGTCGCCGCGAACCAGCCCTGACCAACTCCCGGCCTCTGACCGACTTGACGCCCTGCGCCGCGATTTGATACGCGCTCTCGACGCCGGCTACGCTCCTGACTACGAGGAGCTGATCAAGCGCTACTTCGAGGAACTACAGAACGCCGCAGAGACGCCGCGGTAGCGAAGCGCCGGCTGCCGTCACGTGTCCAAAAACCGGGCTCGCGTTCCGGCATCCGGGAGGACGCATCGATCCGGAGTGCCAAAAATCTGTCGTCGTGCCGCGACGAACCGGTAGATCGCGTCTCGAATTGGACGGGGAACAAAGGTGAAGTAGCCGAGCATTCGCCACGGGTGCCGCAGCTTGCGGAAGACGTACAAGATGGCGTCAGAGCGAAGCAGGCACCTGTTATTAACGACAACTGCCGCCGTGCTCAGATCATCTGGAACTCCGTACTTCGCCGAGAGCCGCCGGCCCTCGCCGGACTGTAACGCAATAAACCGCAGGTCGCCAGACGTCTCGCGCTGCAATACAAATTGCACGAGCGCACTGCACATCCCGCAGTCACCATCGTAAAGGAGGATCGGGTCCTTCGTAGCCGCTATTGCACGTTCAGTTGCTTCCATACGGCTCTTAGTACGCCAACGGGGCGGGAAGGTTACCGGATCTCGTCAGGGTCGG
>JANQRN010000210.1 GCA_028284545.1 Rhodothermales bacterium
AAAGCTCTCCCAGGTTCGTCAAGGTGCTCGAGCACCTCACTGCAGACAACGACATCGAAACTATTGTCGTCGAAGGGAAGGTCAAACAGGTCCCCAACCTCAAACGACCCGCTCCGCCCGAAATGGTCGCGTGCGTAGTTGACGGCTCCTTCGCTCGCGTCTAGCCCCGTAATCGCGGCATCAGGGAAAGCGCCATGCATCATTGCTGAGAAGTACCCCTCGCCGCAGCCGGCGTCGAGGATTTCTCGCGGATCTGCGGGTGCGATCATTGACAGGAGGAATTCCTGGAATGTGCGCATGTGCCACCGATACACCGGATTCTTCGTGGTGTACTTGGCAAGGTTCGTCGAAGCGTGGCCGTCGTTCGTCAACCCGGGTGTTACCTCACCAGCTTCAGTTTCGAGCCTGCCGCGACTGCGTCCGTAAGTCTGAGTTGGTTCATGATCGCTAGGTCCTCGGCAGACACCCACCGCGGGATAGGGTTTGGCAGCAGCGACTGGAACGGCGCCGTCGTGCGAGCACTTGCGATGTTGAGTCGCGCTGGTTGTACGTTGATGCGCGCCGGGTCTGCGAGGCGATTGAAGCCTTGCATTGTACTGACAAACGAACCGTTATGCTGGCTAAAGGAGTCGCGCGCGGAGTAGCCCAGGAACTGATACACGTTGCCGCCATACTCTACAAAGTGTGCCACGGCGCGGATGAAGCTGCCATCCTGATTGGCTACATCAACGACTACCACGTGTCCCGGAAGGTACCCGCCGGAAGCGCGACCCTGTTCAACGACGGTCAGGCCTTCCTGCGAAGCGAACTTGGAGGCGGCCTCCTGAGCGGTGCTCACTTCTTGCGCAAACGTAAATATCATGATAGCGCTCTGCTCCTTATTGAACATCGCCACCTGGGTCGGTTGATTGATCAGGTGCCATTCGCGCGGAACGGGGAATTGGAATCTGAGCTCGGGGTGGAAAAAGACGTTTGCATCCACGTAGCCTTGTCGAGGGTCTTCGCCGACAATGATGCCGTCGATCTGCGCAAGGTGCTCGTCGGTGCCCACGACATCCATGGTCGTCTGCTGCTCCCAATCTGCCGCAAGCCGGAGGATAGTCTGTTCGCGCTCGCCTGGGTCGGGGTGTGACGAGAGGAAGCTTGGAATTTCCTGCCCAGCACTGTCGCTTATCCGCTTCAGCGTGGCAAAGAAGGAGGATCCTTCGGCGGCTTCGTATCCGTTGAGGGCTGCGTACTCCACTCCCAGCTTGTCGGATTCGCGCTCATCGTCGCGACCGTACTGCAGAAACATGAGCTGGGTAATCGTGCTGCCGGCCTGCAAGATTTGATCACCCGGAAGGCCGAGGAGCGATCCGCCGATGGCGGTTCCAATTAAGCCCAGCGTACCCAGCTGTTGTTCGAAGGCGCGCTTCGAGCCGTGACGTGCAGCGACATGGCCAACTTCGTGGCCGAGGACAACGGCAAGTTGTGCTTCGTTTTCGACGTGAGCCAGGAGTCCGCGTGTCACGTAGATATACCCGCCGGGGAGTGCAAACGCGTTGACGATCGGAGAGTCAAGAACACGAAACGTGAACGGCGTTTCCCGAAACTCTTGTGCGGTGTCTGGTCGTCTCAGGTGACTTTCGGCCAGCACTTTTTCGCCGATCCGCGTTACGTAGGCAGTCAGCTCGGGGTCGTCGTAGATGCCGAACTGTGCAACAATTGCGGGGTCAGCCTCTGCACCGATTTGGCGCTCCTGCTGCCAGGTGTAACCGTACGCGCGCTTCTTTCCGGTGACGGGATTCCGTTGCACGACGCACGCGCTGAACAAGACTGCAGCAATGGCGACGAACGTCAGGTTACGGATTGCGATTACGATCGAAGGTTTGCGACGAGCCATGGTAACGCGTGTTGCGAGGAAGGGGTACTGACTGTGAGTTGTGGGTGAGTTGTGGGTTATCTAATGTAATCAACGATTGCGCCGTTAGACACCTCGATCATGTTCAGCTCGGTGCCGGCTTCTTGCCTCAACAACGGCGCGAGTGCTTGCTGCGAGGCAGCCGTCATGATCGTCTGTCCGAAGGCATTTTGGGCGAAAAGGCGTGAAAATGCGCGTTGACGCTCGCGGTCCAGGTGGGCGAACGCGTCGTCAAGGAGCAATAGGGGTGTGGCCTTGCAGCGCGCTTCAAGATAGCGGTATTGCCCGAGCTTAAGCGACATCCCGAACGTACGGTGCTGCCCTTGAGAGGCAAACCGCCTCAGTTCGCGTCCGTCGATAGCAAGGCGAAACTCGTCGCGGTGCGGTCCCACCATTGTTCGTCCACGTTCGATTTCCTGAGGCTGGCTTGCCTCAAGTTGTTCAGTGTACGCCCGCGCAAAGTCGTCGGCGGTCACAGCATCGTTGACGCGAGGCAAGTACGTGAGAGACGGAGTTTCGTTGACAGCTGCAAGTGACTCATAGGCGCGGCGCAAGTAGAGTTCGAAATGCGTGGCGAATTCTTTTCGCGTTGCGGCAATGTGCGCACCTCGTTGTACGAGTTCGCGATTCCACGGCGCAAGACTTGCGACGGCTGCGCCGCGATACTTCATCGCTTGCAAAGCGGAATTGCGTTGCTTGATGGCGCGGCGGTATCGCAACAGGTTATCTGTATACGTTGGTTTGAACTGGCACAGCACGGAGTCAACGAAGCGACGTCGTTCTTCGGGTGGCCCTGCGGTAAGAATGTGATCGTCGGGTGCGTAGATGACGAGCGGAAACCGACCGAGCACATCTGAGAGTCTTTCCAGTGGTGCGGTGTTGACAAGGATCCGCTTTCCCTGCCCGGGCACGAACGTGATTCGGGCGGTAGTCTCGTACGTCGTCTTGTCCTGACCTGCTGGTGTCTCGGTCAGGTTATCGTCGCTCTCCTGGAAACTCCCGGTTACGGAGAAGAAGTCGGCGTCTTGTCGAACGGCGTATCGATCATTTGCGGTGAGAAAACTCTTGCCGAGGCACAGATAGTGAATTGCCTCGAGCGTGTTCGTCTTTCCCGCGCCGTTTTGTCCGAAGATCAGGTTGATACCAGGTCCAAAAGACAGGCGCGAATCCGCGTGACTGCGGAAGTCCTTTAAATGCAGTGACTTAAGGTATTGCGACAACTGTTGTTACGGATGTTGCTCGCGGTATGCGTGGCAGGGGTCACGGTCACGGTGCCTTATCTTTGTTGGGGCACGCAGGCCGTTGCAATATCCGGCTTCGAGTACTGAGAACAGAACAGAGTGAGGGTTTTGGATCGTGAGCGCTAGCGAAGAGAATACCGAGCTGTTTGCGGCGTTGCGGCGATTGTCGACGGAGCAGCGCAACCCGCGGTCTGAGGATATCGACGTAGCGTCGACGCGCGAGATTCTGGAGATCATCAACGCCGAAGACCAACTGGTTGCAGGGGCTGTTGGGCGGGAGATACCGTACATCGAGGAGGCCGTGGAGATCCTTGTTGACGCTTTTCAGTCTGGTGGCAGGTTGATTTATGCGGGAGCGGGCACGAGCGGTCGCCTTGGTGTTGTTGACGCATCTGAATGTCCGCCTACGTTTGGAACGCCGCCCGAACAAGTGCAGGGTTTAATCGCGGGGGGGCGCGGCGCGATGTTCGAGGCGGTCGAGGGTGCCGAGGATGATCCATCGGAGGGGCGTCGTGACCTGGAGCGGCTGGGGATCACGCCCGTGGACGTGGTATGTGGAATCGCCGCGAGTCGGCGAACGCCGTATGTCGTTGGTGCCGTTGCCTTTGCGCGCGAGGTCGGCTGCCGGACACTCTTCGTGACGTGTAATCCGCGAGAGAATTTTGACCTTGACGTAGATGTAGCGATCTGTCCGTTTGTTGGTCCGGAGGTGATCATGGGGTCGACCCGAATGAAGAGCGGGACGGCCCAGAAGCTGGTTCTGAACATGTTGACGACGGCGGCGATGGTTCGCCTCGGCAAGGTTTATCACAACATGATGGTCGATCTCCAGATGACGAACCGGAAGTTGGTGGAGCGATCGAAGCGCATCGTGATGATGGCGACCGGAGTTGACTACTCGGAGGCATCGGTGGCACTTGAACGGGCAGGCGGACACGTAAAGACGGCGCTGGTGATGCTGCTCGGGCGCGTGGAGACGACGACGGAGGCGCACGAGCGGCTGGATGCAGCTGGAGGGTTTGTGCGGGGAGCGATCGTGCGGGGCTAGTTGCTCAGGGTGGCAATACGCGGCGCGTACCCAGCCGCCCCCGGAGATTCATGTTTCACGTGCAACCTTACGGTGAAACAAATTTGCTGAGTCGCTAGTTTACGCCAGGTGATCGGGTCGGGTGTAGCAACAGTGCGCCCCTTCTACCCCCTCGCCCCATGTACTCGCGCACCAGGACCTTCCCTTCCACGCATGCCACGCACTCG
>JANQRN010000218.1 GCA_028284545.1 Rhodothermales bacterium
CTATTCATTCGAGCGCGACCAAGCAAACGTCGAGTCTTCCGCAACGAGCAGGTCACGATCGAATACGGCCTCTATTTCAGGGACGGCATTCAGCTCCGTCAAAGTCGACTTGCCGACTCCTGGGATGCCGAGGGCTTCTGGCGCGAAGAGCTTGAGGTCGAAAGCCGGCCAGTGCCGCGGAGTATCGTCGAGAACGGCTTGCGGTACAACATGATCGTCCTCAAACGTGTGGCCGTCTTCCCGACCCGAACCGGCGAACTCGAGATAGATCCACTAAAGATCGAGAGTGAGGCGTCGGCGGTATTTGGGTCGCGAGACCCCTTCTTTTCACTCCGCAATCGATATCAGCCGGTAGAGTTGGCGTCGCCGCGGGTGCGAATAGAGAGTCGGCCCGCCCCCGAGAATCAACCGGCGTCGTTCACTGGTGCAGTTGGTCGGTACAACATGGAGGTCTCGCTTGATCGAAACGCGATCGAGGTCGGAGAGTCTGCTCAACTCACTGTTGTGATCAGCGGAACCGGTAATCTCGCGACACTTGACGGCCCCTCAATCGACCTGCCCGGGATCTTTGAGTCGTACGACCCTCACATCGACGTCTCGATCAATCGCTCAGGCTCGCGCGTGCGCGGGTCAAAGACGTTTACGTACGTCTTGATCCCCAGATCGAACGGATCATTCGAGATTCCACCGGTCGAGTTCACGTACCTGGATTCCTCGACCGGTCGTTTCAGCACAGTCTCGTCTGAGGCGAATACGATCACCGTCACAGGAGACGTAGCGCGACTCTCGCCAGCCATTGCGACCGCCGCCGGCCTTCCCGTTGACGACATCCCCCCGATCATGACAAGTGCGAGTCGCTGGAGAAGCGTCGGCACGCCGTTGCATCAGTCGGTGTTCGTATACGTGTTCGGCTTGTTGCCGCTGGCGCTCGCGGGCCTTGTTTTTGCCATCAAGCGCCGAGAAGCGCGTCTGTCTTCAGACGTGGAATACGCGCGCAGTATTCGGGCCAACCCTATTGCCAAGAAGATCTTGAAAGAGGCGGAGTCGATTCGGCAATCCGGCGATACGGCCGCCTACTACGCAGCCGTCGAGCGGGCCGTCCGCGGCTTCGTAGGTAACCGGCTGAACCTCGGCGAGAATGCCCTTACGATTAGCGCGTTCAGCGACAGGCTACGCTCTGAAGGCGTCGCGGCAGAAACCGCAACCGCCGCTCGCGAGCTATTGCAGGAGTGCGAGCACGTGCGGTTCGCTCCAGTTGCTCCCGACCAGGCTGCAATTGACACAGCGCACAATCGGGCCTTGTCTATCATTGAAAAAATAAACCAGGACCTGCATACCCGTGACGCGTAGCCGAAGACTAGATTCGCGCGGGGTGCTCACGATCCTCACCCTTGCCTTGTTCATTCTTGCGGGCCAGGCAGCTGCACAGGATGCAGAAACACTCTCCAGGTTTGACGCCGGCAATGCGCACTATGAGAAGGGGGAGTACGATCAGGCAGCGGCCGCCTTCGAGTCGGCGGTGGAAACGGGTTACCACAGCGCCGCACTCCACTACAACCTTGGAAATTCGTACTACCGCCTGGATGAGATTGGTAAGGCAGTACTGAACTATGAGCGCGCGCTCCTTCTGGATCCGGAGAATCGTGCCATCGAACACAGCCTCGATCTTGCACAGACCCGCATGATGGACCGGATGTCGGAGCTACCCGACCCGATCTGGACGACCGCGTGGCGTAGGGTTGTGGCTGCGCTAGGGCTCTCGGGCGTGCTTTGGAGCGGCATGCTGCTCTACGCACTTGGCATCACGCTCATTATATTGCGCGTCTGGACCGGGGGTACAAGCCCCTGGTTCCGCCGAGGCGCGCTGATCGCGCTGTCGATTGGTGTTCCGATGGTTGCGATTTCTTTACTTGCCTCCCGGGCATCAACGGAGCGGCCGCGGTCGGTTGTCCTCGAGCGCTCCGTCCCGGTACGCCAGTCACCCGACGGGGACGCCCCTTCCGAACTTGAAATACACGAAGGACTCGTTGTCAGGACAATCGAAATGGACTCCTCATGGATTCGGGTCCAGCTGCCAAACGGTGTCACCGGCTGGATTGAGCGTTCGGCGGTTGAGCACATCTAGCCCGACCACGTAATGCATCCTGTCGTAGTAGACGCGTCGAGCCAAGTAGGCTGGATCGAAGTCGTTTGCGGCTCGATGTTCTCCGGCAAGACAGAGGAGCTCATTCGTCGGCTTCGCCGCGCAAGAATCGCGAGGCAACAGGTTGAAATCTACAAGCCAGCCGTCGACGCACGCTTCAGCGAAACGGATGTGGTTTCGCACGACGAAAACGCGATCAGGTCGACACCTGTAGACTCCGCCCACCAGATCCTGCTACTGACAGGCGGCGCCAAGGTCGTTGGCATCGACGAGGCGCAGTTTTTTGGCCCGGAATTAGTCCCCGTCTGCCAGCAACTGGCGGCAGATGGCATGCGCGTCATCGTGGCTGGCCTGGATCAGGACTTTCGTGGAGAACCGTTTGAGCCGGTCCCTGCCCTGATGGCGGTCGCCGAGTTTGTAACCAAGCTCCACGCGATCTGCGTGGTGTGCGGAAACCCCGCGAATCACTCGCAGCGCATAAGTGCCTCTGCTGATCGCGTCGTGGTGGGCGCCGAAGAATCTTATGAGCCGCGTTGCAGGCGCTGCTTCCGGCCCGAGCCACAACCCCCCGCGCCCGATCACGTCGACGTGGAATCGTCCGCGTCAAGTTATTGAGTATTGTTGCCTTCGGGTGCAGCGCCAAGTATGTTGGTCCATTGCCCGTCATGCCCCGCACGTTGTAGTAGCGACGCCAAATGGAGAAGAGTTACCTGGTCTCAGCACGCAAGTACCGCCCCCGCCGATTCGACGAGCTGGTGGCTCAAGACCACGTATCGGAGACGCTGAAGAACGCGATCAAGTTGGATCGCCTGGCACATGCCTATCTGTTTAGTGGGCCACGTGGCGTTGGCAAGACGACTGCCGCGCGGATCCTCGCCAAGGCCATCAACTGCACGACGCCGCTTGAAGAGCGCCCGGAGGCGGAGCCTTGCCTGGCGTGCGACTCTTGCCAGTCGTTTGACGGTGGACGCAATCTGAACGTCATCGAGATCGACGCAGCGTCGAACAACAAGGTCGACGACATGCGCGAACTGCGGGACACGGTACGCGTGCCCCCGCAGGGGGCGTCGCACAAAGTCTATATCGTGGATGAGGTGCACATGCTCTCGCAGGCGGCGTTCAACGCGCTGCTAAAGACCCTGGAAGAGCCCCCGCCGTACGCCCTCTTCATATTTGCGACCACAGAGCCGCACAAGGTGCTCCCGACAATCCAGTCTCGCTGCCAGCGCTTCGACTTCCGGCGGATCGACGTCGAAGTCATCGACCGGCACTTGCGCGGAATCGCCAAGAGCGAGGGGGTCACAGTAGACGATGAATCCTTCATGTTGCTGGCGCGCAAGGGAGACGGCGCGCTGCGCGACGCACTCTCAGCGTTTGACCAGGCAGTCTCGCTGTGCGGACGCGACATTCGGCACGAGGAGCTTGCCAGCGCCTTCCGTGTCGTAGACGTTGACCGGTACTTCGAGGTAACGCGGTGCGCACGAGATCGGGATAGCGCGGCGATCCTCGAAGTTGTCGATACGCTCGTCAAGGAGGGTTACGACCTGACTGAGTTCCTCGGTGGCCTGCTTGGCCATCTCAGGGATCTCCTTGTCGCGATATCCACCGGCAGTACCGACCTAATTGAGGCCACGCCAGAGGTTCGATCGCGCTATGCGGCCGCGGCATCAACCCTGACCGAACCTGACCTGCTGCGGATGATGATGGTGGTATCGACTACAGAGGAGTCGCTGCGGGCCAGCCGCCAGCCTCGCCTGAATGTGGAACTCGGTCTTCTCAAGCTGGTGCACCTCAGCCGGGCGACTGACCTGAATGAGCTCGTTGCGGCGCTCAAGAAGAGCGGTTCGTCTGCATCGGGCGCAAAGGCAAATCCGACTTCGCGTAGCAAGGCAAAACGAAGCGGCGTTGAGTCAACAACCGCGGAGAGTGCTCCACTCGAAAAGAGTCCCGGAGAAGCTGCCCCCGACGGAGTAGCGCCGTCGGTACCGGCCCCTCCCGCTCCGACAACACCGGCAAAGAGCGAGTCAAGCGAAACCAACAGCGAGCCGAGTACAACTCATCAGCCGCCGCAACAACCGCAGCCGAAGGCAGCGCCCGCCAAGCGGCGGCCGGAGCGGGCCAAAGATGCGGAGCTGAGCGTCGATCCACCGGCAGAACGGTCAATCGCAAGCGAGGCGGCACCATCCCTGTTCGGAAAACCCGCGCTGAAGGTGGCGACACGAAGATCCGAAACCACGAACAGTGCCCGCACTGAAGGCTCGGCGGCAGTTGCCATGCCGACCGCCGACGAAAATGAGCGGGCCGCGGTCAAACGCGTTGACGGGGTCTGGCTCTCATTTGTCCGATCTGTCAAGACGGACCGGATCCACGTCGGCTCCCTGTTACAGCACACAGCTCCAGCGGGATTGACGGGTAAGAAGCTAACGGTCGCCGTTCCTGACGACTTCCACCTCCGCCTGCTGACCAATCAGGAAGCCTTTCTGCTGGATCACATCGGCTCACACCTGAGTCAACCAATCACCGAAATGAAGTTCGTCATTCGAACCGATTTGAAGGCTGACGAGGCGGAAACTGATGAATCGTTCGACCCGTTGGAGTACATGAATCGGAAACGGGCTGAAAGCCCCGTCGTACGCGCGCTGTTTGATGAATTCGGCGGCGAGCTTGTCTGGTAAGTACCAACACCTCTAGTGGCTGATATGAGTGACGGTTTGAACATGGCCGACATGTTTGGCAAGATGATGGAGATGCAGCAGCGAATGGCTGAAACGCAAGAGTCGCTGGCTGATGTCACTGTCACAGCGGAAGCAGGAGGTGGCATGGTCAAAGTGACCGCCAACGGACTGCAGCGGGTCACCGGAATCAAGATTGACCCCGATGCCGTGGACGTAAGTGACCTTGAGTTGCTCGAAGACCTCGTTATCGCCGGCGTCAACAAGGCACTCGAGGAAGCGGCGGGCGTTGCGAAGGAACACATGAGCAAAGCCGCGGGCTCCTTCCTGCCGCCAGGAATGGATCTGGGGCAACTCGGCCTGTAGCAATGGGCCAGCACACGTCGCGTTCGGTCGAGGCGCTCGTCGAACAACTCTCCAAGCTCCCGACCGTTGGGCGCAAGACCGCCCAACGCCTGGCGTCCTACGTACTCAAGATGCCGCGATCCGAGGTCGTCATGTTGGCCGAGGCGCTCGTTGCCGCAAAGGACCGCGTCGTCAACTGCGAGATCTGCTACAACGTAACCGATGTCAGCCCGTGCCCGATCTGCGTGTCTGACAAGCGCGACCGATCGGTGATTTGTGTTGTCGAGGAGTCAAATGACGTGACCGCGATCGAGCGAACGCAGGAGTTCCGCGGTCAATATCACGTACTGGGTGGTGTGATCTCTCCTCTCGATGGCATCGGACCAGATGACCTTCGGATCCGCGAACTCGTTGGGAGAGTCTCAGCACCCGACCGATCCGGATCTCTGGAAGTCATCCTGGCCATGAACCCCAATGTCGAAGGCGATACGACGGCATACTACATCTCCCAGCTGCTTACACCCCTGGGTGTTGAGGTGACGCGCATCGCACGAGGGCTACCTATCGGAGGCGACCTCGAATACGCTGACGAAGCAACGCTGTCGCGTGCCCTTGAGGGACGCGTCGCACTCGGGTAGCCGCGGATGTTGCTGCGACGCCGCAGTGCGACGGTCCTGGCGTTCCTGGTTCTGTTCACGCTTCTCGCGTACGTCCTTTTTCCCGCGCTCCGAACGTTCGAAGCCGGGCTGAGTCTGGAGAACTGGCAGCGCGTTTTTGCGTCCTCGAGCTCCGCCAACATCAGAGCGCTCTACAACTCCGTCACGCTCTCGATCTACTCGGTCCTGGGCGCTGGGGCGCTCGGGACTGGTGTTGCCTGGGCGCTGTATCGATACCACTTGCCGGGCAGCAGACTGCTTCGCACGCTTGCGGCATTCCCGCTCGCCCTCCCCCCTCTGGTAGGCGTTCTCGCATTCCTTTTTCTCTACGGAGAAAGCGGCATTCTCCCGCGCGCGCTGCAGGAAGTACTGGGACTCGAATCAGTGCCCTTCGCCTTTAACGGCCTCTGGGCGGTCTGGCTTGTACACGTCTACAGCATGTACGTGTACTTCTTCCTGTTCGTTGGTGCCGCCCTTCGGCGCCTCGACAGAAGCCTGTTGGAGGCTGCGGCTGACCTTGGTTCAACGCCGACCCGAATGTTTCGGACCGTGATCTTGCCGGAGCTCCGACCGGCACTGGTCAGCGCTGCCCTACTTGTCTTCATGATATCGATGGCCTCGTTTACCGCTCCCCTCCTTTTTGCGGGGACCGAGCAGTTCCTGACGCTGCAGATCTACAACTACAAGGTGAACGGCTCGATGGCTCTCTCAGCGACGGTGTCGACCCTCTTGACCCTCATATGTGTCGGCTTCCTGTTTGCACTTGAATACTCGAATCGGTCCCGCGGCCGCAGTGCATCCAAAGGGCTCCAACCTGCACCGGAGCCCATCACAGCAGGCCCTGCGCGCGCGGTCACACTCGGACTGATGGTCGTGTTCGCTGCGTTTGTAGTGCTGCCGGTGTTGACGGTCCTACTGGTCTCATTCTCAGAGGAAGGCAGCTGGACAACCCAGATATTGCCAAGTCGGTACACGCTGGAAAATTTCACGAAGCTCTTTAGCGACTCATCGTTTGCGCTCCCAATAAGAAACAGCCTTCTCCTCGCCACATTCTCGACTGCCGGCAACATCGTTTTCGGGGTAGCGGCGGGGCTCCTACTCATCAAGACCAATGCCCCCTTCAGACGACTCATCCGGATCCTCGCCATACTGCCATTCGCGATCCCAGGCACCGTCGTTGCGATCAACTTGATCGTCACGTTTTCTGAGCCTTCAGCCTTGTCCGCCGGACACATACTTGTCGGTTCTCTCTGGCTGATGCCACTAGCCTACTTCATCCGGAACATCCCCATTATCGTGAGAGCGACGATTGCGTCGTTGGAGAACTTTGACGATGCGCTGATCGAGGCGTCGTCTGATCTTGGCGCCCGTCCGTCGCGCACGTTCAATCGTGTTGTGCTACCAGCGATTTTACCAGGGGTCATGGCGGGCACGCTCCTGACATTCGTGGCCGCGGTGGGTGAATTCGTCTCGTCAATTCTGTTGTACGTTTACGAAAACCGACCTATTTCGGTAGAAATCTGGTCTCAATTGCGCCTCTATGACTTTGGCGCGGCAGCGGCGTACTCCGTCCTCCTAATGGTTATCATCGTCTTTGCTTCTATCGGGGTTCGTATTTTATCGGGCCCCCGACCTCTCTACGAACAGTAATGATAGTATCGATTGTTGGAGCCGGAGCAATCGGTTCAGCAGTGGCCCGAGAGTTGTCTCGTCGCGACGCGATCACGGAGATCCGCATATGCGACGCGCGATCACGCGCGCTGCAGCGACTGCACACCGTTGTCCCCAGCAGAAAGCTCAAGCCCTTTCAGGTTGAGGGTCGCGACGCTACTGCACTTGGACCTGTGCTCGAAGGAAGCAGTTGTGTCGTCGGGTGCGCCGATCCCACGCTCAACCTCAGTCTCGCCCAAATGTGTCTCAACATCGGCGCGCACTACTGCGACCCCGGCGGAATCGATACAGTTAGTGAGGCGATACTAAATCTCAGCGACGAAGCCGAGTCTCGCGGGTTGTGGCTCGTACCAAACTGCGGCCTTGCTCCCGGCCTGGCAAATGTGCTTTGCCTTCTTGGCGTTGAACAGTTCGACAAGGTAGAAAGGGCGCATATTCGCGTAGGCGACATCACGTTGTATCCGGAGCCACCCTTCGATTTCCGTGTGGCCACGTCGCCACAGAAAATGATCGAAGACTACACGAACACGTCGTATGAGATCCGGAACGGAGAGCTGCACGTTCTCGAGCCGCTGTCAGGCGTCGAGCACATCTTTTTTGAGGAGCCGTACGGTGCGCTCGAAGCATTTAACACCGCCCTCTCCGGCAACACCCTGATGCGCACGTTTGCCGATCGCGTCAGGAACCTGGACGTGAAGACGATCAGGAGACCTGGCCACGCTGACCAGTGGCGATTCCTCATCGCACTTGGTTTTGCCGACCGGCGTTCTATCGACCTTCGAACGCACTTGACGTATCGAGACGTGCTGCTCCGACGGTTGCGAGCGCTCCTCGGTGACGAACAGCCGGATGTTGTGCTGCTGCGCGTGATGATCTGCGGTACGCGAAACGAAAAGCGTGAGACAATCATCTACGAGCTGATACGGCAGGCGGAGACCGATGACCAGTTTGGGGCTGTCCGGTTCGCAGCGAGCATTCCGACCGCGGCCATTGCCGAACTGCTGGCCGGAGGCGCGCTCGAAGGCGGCGGTGCTGCGGTACCCGAGTCAATCATCGACAAGCAGCAGTTTGTAGCCGATCTTGCAGACCGTGGTATGCCCGTGTCAATACACCAGCACGACGGCTGGCTCGAGATCGCTGAGCCGCGTCACGTTCGAGAAGGCAATGGCTGAGCTGGTCGTCGGACTTGGGCTCGTGGTGACAGGTGCGGTGGGTGCCCTCGTGTTTGCCGCGCTCGTGCGGGGCAGGGAGTCAAAACAGCTGACGATCTCAGCCATCGCCCTTGTTGTTGCCTCCGCCGTCTATCTTCTTCCACTCATCCAGGCGAAACCGGTCGAGCCCGTTGTTTGGGTGGCACTTGGTCTAGCTGCCGTTTTCGCCATCGGGACGCGGTGGTCGCCGTGGATCCTGGTCGTAGGTTGGCTGCTTCACGCGTTGTGGGATGTGATTGGGCACTTCCTAGGGCTCGGTCCGCTGGTTGGGGAA
>JANQRN010000222.1 GCA_028284545.1 Rhodothermales bacterium
TCCGAGCGTGAGCTCGCTGCCAGCAGGCTCGCCGCGAGTCGGTCGCGGCTGGCGGCACTGCAGCGGCAACGTGCTTCCTTCGTCGTGACAACGCCCATAGACGGTCGCGTGGCCAGGGCACCGGGCGATTCGGTCCTCATCAGGATAGTTGACACGTCGGCCTGGGTCGCGGCCATCGCCATTCCGCTGGAGGTGCGAGGCGAAGTCGCGGTGGGGGATACGCTAGCGCTCGCGGTTGAAGGTCAGTCGCTCAATGCCATCGTCCATAACCTGGGAGGAGAAGTGCTACGTGTCGCTGGCAGGTCGTCGGTCCTGGCCACCTGCCGCGTCGAAACGCAAGAACCGTATCTGTTGGAAGGGCTGATCCTTGAGGCTACGATTAAGACTGAGCCAGTCCGTTTCAGGGACCGCGTGCGTAGCGAGCTTGGGGATCTGTTCCAGTGGAAGAGTTGGTGGGGCAATGCGGCACGAGTTTAAGTACCTCATTCCGAACTCAGCGCGCGAGGATCTGCGCCGCTACGTCGCCGAGTACACAGATCGCGACCCGCACGCACTCGAAGACGGCTCGTACGTGGTGCGGAGTATCTACCTAGATACTTCGCGCGGTGCCTTGTACAACGCAAAGGTCGAAGGCGTACGGCAGCGAGTCAAAGTTCGGGTCAGGGGATACGGAGATGTCGACGATACGTCGCGCGTATCGTTGGAGCTCAAGCGAAAGCGGGGGAGCACGTCGTGGAAGTCGCGGGCCCACGCTGGGCTTAACGACGTTGCGGGCTGGATGGCGAGTGCTCCCGACGCGCTTGTCTTCTCGCCGGATGAGCAAGCTGCGGCAAATCGCTTTCGGTACTTCTGTAGGCGATACAACATGAAGCCCGTTGTGCTTGTGGCGTATCGACGAGAGGCTTTTGAGGGCGTGCACGACCCAACGCTCCGCATCACTTTCGATACCAACCTGTCCGGACGCTTCACGTCACGATTGAGTATGTTGGGCGCGCCCGCCCCGGTATCCGTTTTTGAACGTCACTTCATCCTGGAAGTGAAGTTCGACTTTCATTATCCCAGCTGGCTCAAGCCCGTCCTCGCCAAACTGGCGGTTCGCAAAAAGGCCCTTTCGAAATACGTGCTTACCGTTGACGCATGTGCGCGGGCGACTCACGGCCGCCGGGCGTCATTCGCCGGCGGTCGGGTGCTGAGACCAGGCCTGTTGCAAACTTCCTTCTGACCGTGCTTCGAGAACTACAGGAAATACCGCTGCTACGACCTGTTGAGACGGGCGAAGTAATCTCCAGCCTGGTGGTTGCGCTCTTATGCGGGCTCATTATCGCCTGGATCTACCGCTTGACGTACCGGGGTACGAGCTACGCTCCGTCCTTCGTTCGCTCGATGGTGGTTCTCCCGATGATTACGTCACTCGTCATGCTCGTCATTGGAAGCAACCTCGCAAGGGCGTTTGGGCTGGTGGGTGCGATGTCGATCATTCGTTTCCGGACGGCAGTGAAGGATACGCACGACATCGTGTTCATCTTCTTCACGCTCGCCGTTGGCCTCGCGGCGGGCGTAGGGATGTATGCAGCAGCATGGATCGGCACCGCCACGGTTGGGATCACCGTACTTGCCACCACTGGCTTCGGGTTTGGTCACCTTCACCGTGGCGCGATGCTCCTGGAGTTTTCGTACGACGCCGAGGGCGCACCCGCAACGCCCACATATCAGTCATTGCTGGATCAACACTGTCGTTCAACGTCTGTTCTGAGCGTTCGCCAACCCGGTGCCGGGGACGATCTGGCCATGACACTGCACATTCGTCTGAAGCGAGGCGCCGAAGCCTCCTCTCTTGTGTCTGGTCTGAAGAAGACGGCACGAGTGAGCCGCGTAAGTCTATACTACGACGACGAAGAACTGTAAGGGGCAGAAGAGTAATGCGGCGCTTTCGAGGTCGCAATCACGCAAGCCTCGCGGCGCCCCAGGCAATGTGCCACACCGCGTAGTAGACGAGTCTCAGCGTGTATGTGGGGACGAAGCCCCATCGTCTGAAGACAAGCAACTGGGCCAGCCCGAACAGAAACAGATGGGCGCCCGTAAACACGCTCAAGGCTGTGTTGGGGTCAGCCGACGCTGACATTTCTGCCACCTGAAAGACTGCCTCGACAGTCGAGACGAGGAGGATCGCTGTCAGAGTGAGCTTACGGTTGTCAGTCTCGTGAAAGACAGCCCCAAGAATGAGCAATAGAACAGCAAGTGGCACGACGTGGAAGACAATCTCGGCCACAAAGCCAATGGCAGGGTAGAAGAGTAGCGCCTCGGGTAATCCAACGTTGATGTCTTCTGGGTATCGCCAGACAAGATCCGCGCCGATCGCCGGAAGCGAAAACAGAAGCCCGGCGCCGACGATACTACCTAGCCATTTACTGAGGCTCACCGACGGTGCGATGTGGAATCCGAAGTGGTTGACCAGGACGCGGAAAGCCACGAACCCGACGACGAGAACCACGACCGTCCCGACCAGCGGATTCACGAACGTGAAGTACCGTCCGACAGCAGGCTCACCGACGAGGTAGAGCGCGAGCATTGCGCCGATGGTTGCGGTCGCAAGGAAAACGAAGGCGGCAATGTCGCCGGTCGTTATGCGGGTCTCGCCTGGTTGCTCCAACAAGTCTTGCACCGTGTTCTTGCGCGGCCACGGTCGAACTACCCGCTAACCTCCCACGAGTCTACTACTCCTACGATAACAACGTTTGCCGGAGCTTCAAACCCGAGCACCTGCTTTACGACTGCACCCTCTTTCGCCACCAGGACGAAGTCGCCGATTCCAGCGCTAAACCGTGGATCCAGAGCGAGCATATCGGTTGCCGTCGTCGCCTTTCCTTCTGTGTCGACTGGTTGGACGACAAGCAACTTGGAACCCTCGAAGCGAGGGTCCTTGTGCGGCGCGGTTACCGTTCCTGTCACGAGGCAGAGGAGCATCGGGGAGAGAGGTGGAGGGTGGAGGGTTGAGGGTGTAGGTTGAGGGTTGAGGGTTAGAGGGGTGAGGGTTGAGGGTTGAGGGTGTAGGGTTGAGGGTTAGGGGGTGGACGGTGAGGTGGGCTGGTTAGGGGTTTGGGCATAGATACGTTCACTTGCTCCGGTCACTCGCTCACGAATGATGAGGAAACCCTCAGCGAGGCCGCAGGCCGACGCGCACTTTCGACCCTCCCCTCGTCACCCCCGAACTTCTACCCACCACCTTCACACCTCGTTGGCTCTACCGTATGAGTCGTTTCAGTTCCTCTATCCTGCGAACGACCGTCTCGCGATCCATGTCGCGGAACTCCTCCGGTAGCAGGGCTTGACTGGTGCATTCGAGTACCGCAGCGAGCGTCTGTAGCTCGATTTCGAGCGGATACGTCGGCGGTATGAAGTCCGCTACAACTTCCTCAAGGACTTCTTTCGTGATTCCACCGGTCTGCGTTGCACGGAACTTGGCCCGTGTCATCAGAGCCTCCATATCCGCACCGCTGAATCGCTGCTCTCCGTTCAGGAGCGCCTCAGGAACGATGTCCATGGGAAACTTCGTCTTCGTCTTCTTCATCATCACGCGCAGCAACTCTTCACGCTCCTCACGATTGCCCGGGTAGAAGAGGGCAATGTGCTCTTCGGCCCGTCCCTGGCGCTTCAAGTCGATCGGCATCAGGTCGGGGCGGGCCGTGACGAGGAAGAAGATTATCCGACCTCTGTGGTCTGTGTTGCTCATGAATGACGCAATCTGACCGAACACCCGCGACGAAACGCCCGAATCTCCCTTCGCGTCCCGGTCTCCGAGCGCGGCATCTGCCTCGTCGATCATCACCGCGACCGGCGTCATGGCCTCGAGCAGGTGCAGAATCTTCTCGAGATTGCCTTCGGTGACACCCTGCCATTGAGATCGGAAGTTCTTCAGCTTCACCATCGGAATTCCGATCTCGCCAGCAAAACACGTGATAGTGAAAGTCTTCCCGGTGCCCACGGGCCCCGACACGAGGTACCCCATCGGCAGGACATCGGGTCGGTTCTTTCGCAGCGCGTTTGCCGCTTCTCGCAAGTGCTTGATGGCGTGCTTGTGGCCCGCGACCATATCGAGGTTGTAGTCGGTCTCGATGAACTCGAGCAGCCCGTAGGCTTCAGCTTCGATGAAGGCCTTTTTGAGTTCTGACAGCGTTTCGAAAGTGAGTCGCGTGCGGTTCTCGAGGACATCGGCCAGAATCGCTCGCAGCTGGATGTACCCCAGCCCAGCCGTATTCTGGGCAAGCGACTCTATCGTAACGTCTGACCGCTTGGTGTAATCGTCGGCCCGCTTTGCCAGGTACGTCGTTGCGAAACCGAGTCGCTCCGATTCCGTCGGCATGCTGATGCGAAGCTCTGCCGTGTACGGACTTTGAACGAGCTGCTGGTTCAGATCGTTCAAATTCTCCGTCACCAGAACCACCGTGAAGTCACTCCGGAGGAACAGCGGGTCGTGCGACCATTTCTGCAGGAAGACGAGCACGTTGCGGTCCTCTGACGAATACGTCGAGGCTTCCGCCATTGGTACGATTGTCTCCGCGTAGTCGATGATGCACGCAATGCGTTTGCCCTCGGCTAACCGCACCCTGAAGTAGTTCTCAAGAACCGAAAGTACACGAACCGGGTCTTTCGGCAGCTTCTTCACGTAGTCGGTGCCGAAGATCGTGTCGTAGCCAGACAAAGCCCTGTTGAAATCTGCCTGTGAGGCCTTGTCGGTGAAATGAATGCCGCTCGATCTGTCGTAGAAGATCACAAGATCCCGGGCCCCAAAGAGATCGTCTGCGAGGAATGACCGGAGCGGTTCGTAGAGTGGTTCATCCGCCTCGTTGCGTGACGGCACCAAGTCCCGCACGTTGCCGTGGACGATGAACTGCGTGTAGGTCTTTGTGAAGTACTTTCGCGCGAACTCGCGCGCCCAATCCGGATAGTGGGCGGTGTACTTGTCGATCTCCGCGAAGGTCTCGCTTGCCGCCGGGGCGGTGCTCTCGTCAGTCGTTGTCTCGTGTTCAGTCGTAGAATCGGCAGCCTCTGAGGCGGCCTCCGGCGCCGTCGCCTCCACTTTCGTCTCGTCCGTCGCGGTGTCGACTGCTGTACTCGTGCCGTTGTTGTCTTTCTTAGCCATTGTGCTTCCGATGCTGAACTGCCTCACCTACATTCGAAGATAGCATTTGTTGAGTTGGCGAGTCGATGCCTGAACTGCCCGATGTAGCGGTCTACCTGGACGCCCTTAAGCGTCATCTCGCCGGTCGCGCCCTGCTGAATTTCCGCCTGGGAAGCCCCTTCCTGCTTAGAACGGTCAACCCGCCACCAGCCGCAGCCGTTGGTCGGACTCTGGCATCGGTTTCCAGAATCGGGAAGCGAATCGTTATGCAGTTTGTCGACGAAGACCAGAACTCAATCTGGTTCGTCATGCATTTGATGATCGCCGGAAGACTGAGGTGGCGTAAACCCGGAGCCTCGCTGCCGGGACGCCGAGGTCTTGCGGCATTTGATTTTGAGAACGGCACGCTGCTGTTCACCGAAGAGGGCAGGAAGAAGCGTGCGTCACTTCGCGTTTTTGGCGACGCGAACGAGGTGCAGGCCATTGATCCCGGTGGAATCGACGTGCTGTCAGCAAGCGCGTCGGAGTTTGCCGAAGCCATCACGCGGGAGAATCGAACGCTCAAGCGCGCGTTGACCGACCCGCGGATTCTTTCGGGCATCGGGAATGCTTATTCCGACGAGATACTACATGCGGCGCAGATGTCGCCGTTTGTCCGCACCCATAAGCTGTCGGATGATGACCTGAGCAACTTGCGGACAGCGGTTGTCAGCGTTCTGACGGGCTGGACCAAGCGTTTGCGCGAACAGATTGGAGACGGTTTTCCGGAGAAGGTCACGGCATTCAGGGACGAGATGGCGGTCCACGGAAAGTTTGGGCAACCGTGCCCCGTCTGCGGTTCTCCGGTACAGCGAATCGTGTACGCCGAGCGGGAGTCCAACTACTGCCCGTCTTGTCAGACTGGCGGGCGTCTGCTGGCCGATCGATCGCTCTCGAAACTACTCAAGGATGACTGGCCGCGCACTCTAGATGAATTGGAGCAATTGCACGGCCGGCGATCTAAGGAGGGTGGATAGCTGATCTACCCGTCGCGTCTCGCTACGCACCGAACGTATGCGTGTACTTCACGATGAAAGCTCTGCTGCTTGAGATTGGCAGCTCCGGCAGCTGCCGCATTCGGTTTCTGTTGGTGCCTTCGGTCACTACCAGCCAGAGGTCGTTGCCCTCCCTGAAGTTGTACCGAAACCGCAGGTTCGTGGTCGCGAAGTTCGCGGCCGTATTGTACTGCAGAAACACGTCAGACGAGAGCTGCTTGTTCAGCGCGAATTGCGCTTTGACGCCAAACAGGTGAAACGTGAAGTCCTGGTCTCGATCGTCAAACCGGATAACGTTTACCTCCCAGTCTGCCTCGAGCTCCAGATGTTTGGATAGTGCCCACGTCGGGGACAGGGAAAGCGAGTATCGCGAACCGTCGAAGAACCCGCCGCCGCGCACGGCGGTCCGAAACCTCAGGACGGAGGATCGCGCCGTTCGGTAGCTGAGCTCGGCACTCGTAAACGTGTAGTCGCCGGGCGGCACCACCGCGTCGTCAGAGAAGGAAAGCGAATCATCGAGGTTTTCGTACGCCGTCACACCCTCGAACTCGAAATTGGCGCCGGATTTCATGTCGACTTCCAGCCCGGCTTCGATTTGTCCCGAGTCCATTTCACCATCCTCATGACGGAACCAGGCCATCGAACCGGCCGACGGGCTGAATCTCTGAACAGGCGAAGAGTCTGAGGCGAGTTTACCGTATCCGAAGAACACAAACGGGGCGGTGACGCCCGTGCGCGTGTTGAAACCGACTCCAGGATCAAAGGTCTTGCCGACGTTCTTCAGCGTGAAGTCGTACCACAGTCCGTCCTCCGTGCGCCGCTCCCAGACTATGCGGGCCTGCGTGGCGTCGAGCAAATCAAAGGCGCCAGAATCACGCTGATCCCTATCGACCGACTGCGCAACCTGGACTGTCAGATAATCGTCACCAAAAGCACGCAGGACGCCGTCGATTCCGTAGCCGAGATTGTACATCCCGTCGGAGTCGACTCGACTCGTCAGCATGCCGCCAATGTAGGAGTTCTCGTTGACCACCTGGCGCCGCGCTCGCAGGACGCCGAAGTTCTCGCTTGGGAGGTCCAGTTCAGACGTTCTCGCGGTCTGCATGTTGATGATCCCAAGGTCCCAGCGGCCGACCCTGCCGACAAGACGTGCGCCGCCAAGGATGCGGACAAGATCACCGTCTGCAACACCGATCCGTCGACTGTGGAAGAGACGGTCCCGGCCTCCGAGACTGAACTCAAAAATGCCCGCGCGCTCTTGGAAGAACTGGCGCTTTTCCGGGAAGAACAAGGAGAATCGCGTCAGATTGACTTGCTGGTCGTCAGCCTCAACCTGTGCAAAGTCCGTGTTGACGGTTACGTCCAGCGTAAGCGTGCTGTTGATGTTGTACTTGACGTCGAGCCCGACTTCCCGCTCAAATGTGTTGACGTGCTCGTATGCCGTCTCAGCATCGGTCAGTTGCGCGCGGCGGTCGGCTCCACCGGCGACGTAGGGCGTGATGTACACGGGCCGCTGCGCAACCACGTCGCGGAGTACCACGTCCTGGGCGACCGACGGCTTCGCAAATCCCAGCCCCCAGTTGGGAGGAATCGGCGGGAAAATGTGGCGCTCATTCTTGCGGGCTATGAATCGGTACACGATCAACCCCATCGTGACTTCGCCGCCAATGTTCTGGAACCCGAGGCTCGAGAACGGAATCCGCATCTCAGCTGACCACCCTCGGTCGTGTTTGCTTGTGCTGGCATCCCAGAAGGTGTTCCAGCTACTGTTCATGGGTCGTCCGCCTCCACCAAAGTTGGCGTCGCTGGAAACGGCCATGTCAAAGCGAACACCTTCGGGTGTCGTGTAGAACCACAGCGCATTCTCGTTGTCGTTAAACGTGTCGAGAATAATCGCGAATGTGTCGTCACCCGAGTATCGGTCCCGATAGAGCGAGTAAGATCGTACCCCGTCAGGCTCGCTGTCGAACAGCTTGCCCGAGACGTACACGTAGTCGTTGTCGTACGCGACACGGATCTCTGTGTCTTCCGACATGTCGCCTTCGAATGTCGGTTGATACATCACGACATCGAAGGGCTCGACATTGTCCCACGCCGCTTCGTCGACCACGCCATCGATAACGATAGGGCTGTCAATGCGGGTGAGGGTGACTGCGGTAGGGTCAGCGCTGGGAGCGGCCCGATCCTGTGCAAACAGATTTGTGGTCGCGGTGCCCAGGAGCACCGCAACCACCGGGATCAGTCGGATTCGCAATGGATTAGTAAGGGATCGTTGCTAGGCGATCGTCACATCGTCGTTCAGGTATACGTCCTGAATCGCGTTGAGGATCTCTACGCCTTCCTTCATCGGACGCTGGAAGGCTTTGCGGCCCGATATCAAGCCCATGCCGCCCGCTCGCTTATTGATAACGGCGGTCTGGACGGCCTGCTGCATGTCGTTGGAGCCCGAGGCACCTCCGGAGTTGATGAGGCCGATGCGTCCCATGAATCCGTTCGCGACCTGGTAGCGCGTCAGGTCGATCGGGTGATCGGTACTCAACTCCGTATAGATGCGCTCGTCAAGCTTGCCATATGAGGAATCACCGGAGTTCAGCGCGCGGTAGCCGTAGTTCGTTGTTGGCTGCTTCTGCTTGAGTATGTCAGCCTCGATCGTAGCGCCGATGTGGTTTGCTTGCCCTGTCAGGTCAGCACTGCCCTCGTGGTTCGTGCCATTCACCTTGAAACCGCCGTTGCGAAGGTAGCACCACAGGATCGTCGCCATTCCCAACTCGTGTGCGCGCGCGAACGCCTGCGACACTTCGACGATCTGTCGTCCAGACTCCTCTGAGCCAAAGTAGATCGTTGCGCCTACGGCCACACAACCCATCTCCCACGCCTCTTCGACCTGCGCAAACATGATCTGGTCGAACGTATTCGGATACGTCAACAGTTCGTTGTGGTTGATCTTGAGGATGAATGGGATCTTGTGGGCATATTTGCGGGCAACAGTCCCCAGAGCGCCATACGTCGTCGCCACAGCGTTGCAGCTGCCTTCGATCGCCAGCTTAATGATGTTGTCTGGGTCGAAGTAGATCGGGTTCTTGGCGAAGGATGCCCCGGCCGAGTGTTCGATGCCCTGGTCGACCGGTAGAATCGATATGTATCCCGTGTCGCCAAGGCGACCATTCGAATAGATCGACTGCAGCGAGCGAAGGACTTGCGGACTTCGGTCGGTCTGCGCGAAGATCCGGTCTACGAAGTCCGGTCCCGGTAGGTGGAGCTGATTGCGGTCAATCGTGGAGCACTTGTGGTCGAGCAGGTAGCCGGCCTTGTCGCCCAGGATGTCAGCTACGCGTGAAGTGCTTACCTCTGCCATTTCGAGTCTCGTCTGGTTCGTCAGTATTGGATCAAAAAGTACGAAAGAAAGGTCCGCACTACAGCACCACGAACGACGAAAACGGCACTTTTTGTAAAGTCGGGAAAACCGTCATCGGGGGCGCACCTCCACGGGTATCGTCCGATCGTCGCTCACATAAGCGGGAAGCTCCGACGCCAGCAGCGGCGCCATCAGCAGTCCCTTCGAGCCCAGGCCGGTGAAGATCCACACGCGGTGCTGGCCGGGCACCGGTCCGATCATGGGTAGGTACGACCTCGGCACCGTCACGCGGCCGCCGGCACGCACCTCCCGCACCCCGAGCCCCCGCAGCGAGGGAGCCAGGCGCCCCGCCTTTTCCAGAATTGTCGCCGTTGCTTCAGCGGTCGGCTCGGCGGACGTGAAGCTGTGTTCGTACGAGCTTCCGAGAATCAGGTGGTCCGCATACATCGCGACGTACCCCGCGCCGGCAAGATGCGGCCATCCGTCTGTGGCGCTGGGGCGATCGGTCTGGACTGTTTGTCCCTTTATCAGGTGGAGGCTGAGGTTTGCATCCGGAAGAAGAGACGGGCTGGCAGCCCCGGTACACAGCAGCAACAGGCTGCCCTCCAGTTTGGCCGGCTCGCCGGAGTCGAGTCCAACGCTGACTCCGCCGCGCTCAGTCGAGGACCATGAAGTGATGCGTCGTTCACGGAGGACACGCGCGCCGTTCGCCTCCGCAGCGCTCAGGACACGCTCACAGAACTCAGGGATGTCCACCGCGGCTCCGGCAACGCGAAGTGCGCCCAGGGGCGCTGTGATGCCGGGATAGCTTTCCGCGGATTGTGCGGCTTCAAGCCATTCTCCAAGATGCGTTGCACCGGCCGCCGCGACGAACTTGCGCTGCTGTTTGGCGTCGCGCGCGGGCCTCAGGATCGGCAGCCTGGCAACCGACGGCTCGGCGCCGACCGCGCGGACGGTCTCGTTGAAGGCCCCGATGGCGTCGTCGGCGCGCCATACCCTCTTGGCCTGACGACCAAGCATGGGATTGACAAGTCCGGCACCGACGGCTGACGCGCTGCCGACGATTGACCCCGCGACAACAGTAACGTGATGTGTCTGCGAGAGGTAGAGTGCCGCGCACGATCCGGCGAGGCCGCCACCAGCGATGATTATTGACATGCCCATCTCTCAAAGATCGCTCTTTTTTTCAGACACGAGTTCCGTTTGCCAAGACTACATTGAGCGCGCCACGTCGCCATTCTGATCGTTTCCGGTGAATACTGTTTCAACGGACGTCAGATGGTCGTTAAGGGCGTACTACGTTCTCTGCTTCCAAACCCGGAAATACAACAGCTACCGTATATGAGCCACGTTGTCCTGGAGCGACTGACGCGCGCTTTTCGCGAGGGCGAAGGGTCCCGTTCCGTGCTTCGCGGAGTTGACCTGACCATCGAAAGGGGAGAGTTCGTTGCGCTTCTGGGTCGGAGCGGTGCAGGCAAGAGCACGTTGCTAAACGTCATTTCCGGAATCGACAAACCGACTTCTGGCAGTGTCACGATCGGCGGACGCGAGCTCTCGTCGCTATCAGAAAATGAGCGAACGCTATTCCGCCGTCGGCACATTGGATTTGTGTTTCAATCGTTCAACTTGATCCCGACACTCACGGTCCGTGAGAACGTTCTCTTGCCTCTTGACCTTGCGGAGGACCAAGGCGCCTCGACCGAGAGACGTGCGCGCGCACTTTCATTCCTTGACCAGGTCGGTCTGGGTGACCGAGGGTCCTCATTTCCGGACGTACTCTCGGGAGGCGAGCAGCAGCGTGTCGCAATCGCCCGGGCACTCGCATCGGAGCCGATGCTGCTACTTGCGGACGAACCAACCGGCAATCTCGACTACGAGACGGGACGCCAGGTCATGGATCTTCTCCATCGCCTCGCAACCGAGTCCAACACGACGATGCTGGTCGTAACGCATGACCGGGACTTCCTGGAGGCTTCCGACAGGGTTTATGAGATGCGTGACGGTGCACTTCATCGCGTCAGCACCGTCGACGCCACGACCCGCTGAAGATGCTCGTAGCTCCACTGCTCTGGCGCGCCAGCCTTCGATATCTGCGGCAACATCGCTGGCTCCTTAGCCTTTCTGTTGTCGGTGTGGCGCTTGGTGTTGCCGTAGTAGTCGCCATAGATCTTGCAAACAGTAGTGCGCGCACTGCGTTTGCGCTTTCCTCCGAAACGGTCACCGGCAAGACGACACACCAGATCATTGGGGGCGGCGGTAGCCTGCCCGACTCGGTCTACGTGAGGCTACGTACCACCGCGGGCATGCCCACTACTGCTCCCGCCGTCGACGGTTTCGCAGCAACGCCGGCGCGGGAGGGATTAACTTTTCAGGTCCTCGGAGTCGATCCGCTGGCAGAGCAGCCGTTCCGATCCTTCGTTCCATCCGGCGAAAGCCTGGATCTGGGCCAGTTCTTTTCGCCCACCTCTACTGGGCTGATTTCTGTTAAGACGGCGGAAGAGCTAGCGTTGCAATTGGGAGACCGCCTTCCGCTCGACATCGAAGGCGTCGCGCGTGAAGTAACCATTGGTGGCTATCTCGGTGGGTCGGAGACTGGGCAGAGCGACGCGGCGCTTGCCAATCTACTGGTGGTCGATATCAACACAGCCAAGCAGCTGTTCGACATGCCGGCTTCGCTGACGCGCATCGACGTAATCGCGAGCGAAGAAGAAGTACAACAACTGCGAGCCGTGCTGCCAGACGGCGTCGATATCGTCGCTGCGAGTACACGCAGCGAAACGCTCGCCCAGATGACGCGGGCATTTGAACTCAATCTATCTGCGTTGAGCTTGCTTGCCCTCGTGGTAGGAATGTTTCTGACGTACAACACGATGAACTTCTCGGTCGTCCAGCGCAGGCCGCTTATCGGCCGGATGCGCGCGCTTGGCGTGACGCGCCGCGAAGTCTTCTGGCTTGTGCTTGCGGAGGCACTGTTCATCGGTGCCGTTGGCACGCTGCTGGGCCTGCTTCTGGGTGTGCTGCTCGGGCGGGGACTCGTCCAACTTGTGACACGCACGATAAACGACCTCTACTACGTGCTATCTGTTCGCGAAATGAGCGTGAGACCGCTGACTCTCTTCAAGGGAATCGCCCTCGGCGTTGGCGCCACCCTGGTATCGGCGTGGATGCCGGCGCGCTCGGCTACCCGGTCCTCGCCCTCGACGGTCCTCCGACGTTCGGCGGAGGAGACAGAGGTCAAAGCCATGGCTCCCCGACTGGCACTCGTCGGACTCGTTCTGGGGCTTGGCGGCGCATTGCTTCTCGTGGCACCCTCAAGAAGCATCATTATTAGCTATGCGGCGCTCTTTCTGGTTCTGATCGGCTTCGCGCTGCTAGTACCCGTTAGCGTCGTCGGCATAACGGGCATATTGCGTCCGCTGGCCGGCAGTGTCACCGGAGCCGTTGGTCGCATGGGCGTAGCGGGCATTTCCGGGTCGCTAAGCCGAACATCGGTCGCGATCGCCGCACTCATGATCGCTGTCGCTGCAACGATTGGGGTCGGCGTCATGGTCTCGAGCTTCAGGACGACCGTCGTTGTCTGGCTGAACAACGTGCTCCGGGCCGACGTCTACATCCAACCGCCGAACCTCGTCTTTCGAAGCGGAGAAGCCGAATTAGTACCGTCGCTCGTAGAAGCGATTCGAGATATCGACGGCGTTTCAGCATCGTACGGCATTCGACACGTTGAGGTAATGACGTCAGTAGGTCTGTCGCAGCTGTCGGCGACGGAGACTCGGGAGACGCGCGGTTCGATGTTCGCTTACACAGACGGGGATCCGGAAGCTATTCGTGACGCGTTTCGCAACGACGACAACACGGTTCTCGTTTCTGAAGCCTATGCGTGGCGTCACGGTCTCACTCGCGGTGACTCCCTAACGATATTCACGGACCGCGGCGACGTTACCTTTCTCGTTGGCGGCGTCTACTATGACTACGCGTCTGACCAGGGTGCGATACTCATTCGCCGGTTGGCATACGAGAACTACTTCGACGATCGTGGCTACTCGGGCCTGGCGCTCTATGTCGCCGATGACCGACCAATCGATGAGGTTATCGGTGAGGTTCAGGAGACCGCGGGCGCAACCCAGCAGATTCTCGTGCGATCCAACCGGGAGCTGCGCAGGTTTTCGCTGGACGTGTTCGATCGGACGTTTACGATAACCTCCGTTCTTCGTCTCCTCGCGGTGGTTGTCGCATTTGTTGGCGTGTTGAGTGCATTGATGTCGCTGCAGCTCGAGCGCGAAAGGGAGTTTCGTGTCTTGCGCGCCGTCGGCCTCACGAAGCGTCAGCAGCGACGGTACGTTGCGGTTCAGACCGGGACGATGGGCGCGATCGCGGGCGCCCTTGCGATTCCCCTCGGGCTCCTGCTCGCCTGGGTGCTGATTTTCGTCATAAACCGCCGATCGTTCGGATGGACGCTGCAAATGGACATTACGCCCATAATCCTGGTGCAGGCAGCGTTGCTGTCGATCGCAGCCGCGCTCCTCGCAGGTTTTGCCGCTCTGCTACTGCTCAACAAACGAGGCGAGGCGGACGGTGAGCAGCAGTAGTACACGAAGGTGGTTCCTCTGGGCTGCCGCTGTCTTGGCCGCAGTCGCGCTGGCAAGTCTTGTCTATACGCGCAATGCTCAGGTTACGCCGGAGCAGTCGTCTTCTCAGGGACTGCAGCTGGCTGAGGCGCTCGGCGGCGACACTACCGGTTACACGAAGGCGTTGGCGCCGCGTGCGTTTGACTTCCCCCGAGATCATGCCGCACACAACGACTACAAGATCGAGTGGTGGTATTTCACGGGTAATCTGACAGGTGAAGGTGGCCGAGCGTACGGGTACCAATTCACAATCTTCAGATCCGCGCTGCGTCCACCTGGCGGCACGGCCGCCGATAGCGACAACTCTGCTGGTTGGGCCGCTGATCAACTTTATTTTGCGCACCTCGCGGTTGCAGATATTGAATCACGGACCTTCCGTTCGTTCGAGAAATTCAGCCGCGGCGCCGCGGGACTTGCAGGCTCTCGTATTGAGGGCTTCAAGGTCTGGGTTGAGGATTGGTCAGCCGAGTCGGTGAATCGTCAGCCTGGAGAGTTCTTCCCGTTGCGCGTACAGGCGAGCGATGAAGACCTTTCGCTGGACTTGCTCTTGGAGGAGGGAAAGCCAATTGTGCTTCAGGGTGATCGTGGCTTTAGTAGGAAAGGGGGAGGGGTCGGTCAGGCTTCGTACTACTACTCGTTTACCAGCATTCCGACCAGCGGCGTGATCGAGACCGACGGCGCGAAGCACGACGTGGTTGGCAAGAGTTGGATGGATCGTGAATGGAGTACCAGTCTGCTGGACGATGGCCAGGTCGGTTGGGACTGGTTCTCACTGCAGCTCGACAGTGAACAGGAGTTGATGTACTTCCGTCTACGTGATGGCGATGGCAACGCATCCTGGAGCGACGGAACCCTGGTTGGTCCAGACGGATCGTCGCGGCACTTCGAAACCAGCGACATAGTGGTATCCCCAACCGAAACCTGGACCAGTCCGCGGTCAGGTGCGACTTACCCGATCGCCTGGCAGCTCGAGATCCCTGATCTCGATGCCAACCTTGAGATAACCGCGGCCATGCCAAACCAGGAGCTTGATGTCTCGGTCACGTACTGGGAAGGAAGCGTTCGGGTTGTCGGTTCGCTGCGTGGCCGGCAGGTTGGTGGAAGGGGCTACGTTGAGTTGACGGGGTATGGTGAGGGGGGAGCAATTCGTTAAGAGTGGGTTGAACGGCTAGACCTCTTCCTCCGATTGAACATCCGCCAACAGGCGTTTCATCGCTACCGGTGCCCTGCGCGCATCGTGGACTTGCTTGCCGCTCGCCGTCAGCGCGAAGTCACATAGAGAGGATTGGGCTCAGATGGTAGAAACGCGCCGGTCGCTGCCCACCACTCGCGCAGAGTGTTTTCCAGTGCGGCGGCACGGTCCGGATCAGATTCGGCAAGATCGATCGATTCGCCAATGTCCGTGCGCAGGTTGTAGAGTTCAGACCGCGACTCTTCGAAGAAGTGGATGAGTTTGAAGTCACCTTGGCGGATTGCGCTCGCCGGTGTTGTCCGCCACGGCCCCTTCACCGACGCATCGCGCTGGAGGTAGGCCGGAAAGTGCCAGAAAAGTGGACGGTTGCGCAAGGATTCGGCGGTTGTCTGGACTTTCGGCCGTTCCTGCGAGAGCAGCCCGGCAAAGCTCAGACCGTCCAATTGCTTCCCCGGTGGAAGGGTTGCTTCGGTGATTTCGACCAGCGTCGGAAAGAAGTCCGTACCGATCACCGGCACGTCTGTTGTTGCTCCCGGAACGGTGTGACTCGGCCAGCGGATTATCAGCGGTTCGCGAATGCCGCCCTCGTATAGCATACCCTTGGAGCCACGTAGCGGTGCCATGGAGGTAACCGGTCCGTATCCGCCGTTGTCAGCGAAGAAGACAACAACAGTATTGTCGGCAATACCCAGCCCTTCCAGGGTTGCCAGTAGACGCCCGACCGAATCGTCTACGCTCTCGATCATTGCTGCGTACACCGGATCAAGTGGCGGTTGCGCATCACCGTCTGCCTCTGACCGGCGGGCGATCTTCGCCGCATACTTCGCTGCAACCTGTGGCTTGGCAACGATTGGCGTGTGTACACTGTAATGGGACAAGAACATGAAGAATGGCCCGTCACTGTTCTCGGTGACGAAATGGATTGCCTCGTCGGTGAGTCGATCGGGGAGGTACTCGTCTTCAGCCCCTGCCTCAAGGCCTGGGATACTCGGGCCGCCTTCGCGGCGATAGGGGTAGAAGTACGCCCGCGGCGTACCGGTGTGATCGCCGGCGACCGCCCAATCGAAACCTTGATCGGTCGGCAAGTGACCCTCGCCACCTAGGTGCCATTTCCCGGCGAAACCGGTCGCGTATCCTGCATCACGCAGCACCTCGGCGAGCGTCACGACCTCCAGGTCAAGAGTGGTCTGGTTTTCTACCGGAATCAGTTTCCGCAGCGCGGCGTCTCCGCGCGCAGCGCTACTGACTGTATAGATGCCTGTGCGTGGCGCGTACGTGCCGGAGAGAAGTGCGGCCCGGCTTGGGGCGCAGTTCGGGGCGTTTGCATACGCGTTCGTGAATCTGAGACCCGAGGCGGCGAGACGGTCGATGTGGGGTGTCTCGTAGAACGCGCTTCCCTGCACGCCGATATCCGCCCATCCGAGGTCATCCACGTAGACGACCAGAATGTTGGGCGGCCCTTGGGATTGTGCCGGCGCCGGCGACAGCTGGCATGCGCTCGCAAGCAGCGCAGACACCAGCAGAACCCAGGGCTGCCTACCCAAGGTAGCTCTGTAGCATCCAGACCGTTTTTTCGTGGACTTGCGTTCGCGCGATCATCAGGTCCTCCGTTTCAGAGTCACCCGCTTCAGCCGCCGCGTCCCGAGCGGTCTTCAGATCTCCGAGCAGTTTGTTGTTCGCCGCGACGAGGTGCTGCACCATCGCTGAGGCTGATGCGTCCTCAGCGATTTCATCGATGCCGGCCATCTGCGACAGGTTGGAGAGTCCGCCGGGTGCCAGCGCCCCAATTGCCCGAATGCGTTCTGCGATCTCGTCAACGGCAATGAACAACTCACTGTACTGCTCCTCAAAAGCGGTGTGCAAGGAGAAGAACGACGGACCGCGGACGTTCCAGTGGCATATGTGGGTCTGGCCAATGAGGGCATAGGTATCGGCCACTACCTGACGAAGGGCTTCAACGACTTGTTCTTTCATCTACGAGAATAGCGGTTTGGGTAATCGTGGTGCGGTGTGAACGTAATGTAAGGGGCGAGGAGTTGGTGCTCGGGATGTTGGCGTTAAGTTTGTCGTGAAATGGGTGAGGAGGGAAGAAGGTGGAGGGTGGAGGGTGGAGGGTGAGAGCGGCGGGAGGTGTGATGTTGTGAAGGCGAGTGGGTGGGAGGTTCACGGTCTGAGGCACTGTTTGGATGGTTGCTGATTCGGATATCATTGATGCGTTGGCGAGGGTGGATCCTGAGCGCATCCGGGAACTGGTTTTTGCGCT
>JANQRN010000249.1 GCA_028284545.1 Rhodothermales bacterium
TCGTCGGCGTTCTTGTTGGTGAGGGCCATTTCGGCGGTGACGGAAAACAGCCGCACGTGACGCTTCGAATGCACACCGACCACGCGAATCTCTTCCGCTGGATCGTTGAGCGTTTCCCTGGTGGCAAGCTGTACGGCCCCTATAACCATAGCGGCAGACGCTACTTTCAGTGGATGGCGCGCGGGCGTTTCTTGTTGGAGACGCTTGTCCCCATCCTCGACGAAACCCTAACGGAGGATCTGGATAAGAAGGCTTTCGATCGCTACCAGGAGATGAAGAGTCGCTACGGAATTGCCTCAACTTCCTGACCAAGTTTGTTTCACCGTAAGGTTGCACGTGAAACGTGAATCTCGCTGAGATCCGGGATCTGCTCGGCCGTTCCCCCGAGATCAGGCACCTGAAGACCGCCATTCGTGACGGCCAGGACGCCCACGTCGCCGGCCTGTCGGGGTCCCTGCCGGCGGTTCTGCTTAGCCTCTTGTCCGCGAAGCCCGACCAGGCGGTCGTGGTGCTTTGCACCTCGCACGAAGACGCGGCCTACCTGCAGTCGGACCTGCACCAGTTCGTCGATGACGTACACGTCTTCCCACCGTCGGACGAGCAGCCCTACGACCCCGACCACCTGCCAGATGCGGCGCGGACCGTTGCACGAACGGAAGTTCTGGATGCACTCCACGTTGGTAAACTCGTCAGGCTCGTGACGTCCGTCGATGCCGCCTACGAACGGCTGCCTCCCCGAACCCTCATTGAAGAACAGACCATCCGGCTGGAAGCAGGGGAAGACATCAACCCCCAGCAACTCGCCGAGAAGCTCGTCAGCCTCGGATTTGATCACACCGACTTCGTCGAGGAACCCGGCGATATCGCCGTGCGCGGCGGACTCCTGGACGTGTTTCCGTTTGCAGGCGCATACCCAGTAAGACTCGAGTTTTTTGGCGACGAGCTGGAGTCGATCAGGGAGTTCGACCCAACGTCTCAACGCTCAATTAGCGAAAAAAACGTTGTTCGACTATTTCCCAACGTCAGCCGGTCGGTCGGGAAGGGAGGTGACACGGATGCTCCGATGGAATCCGTCTTCGCGCATCTGCCCGACAAGGCAGTCGTGGCGCTGGTCAATCCAAGAGATGTCTATGCACGTGTCGACGGCCTCCATAACGAACAACTTGTGGCGTTCGCGGAGTCTGACGATCCTGCCCCGGGTGCGCACCCAGATCGTCTGTTTCTGGACGGTGTAAATCTCACGTCGGAACTCGCACGATTCACGCAGATCCGGATCGGACCAGATTCAGCCGACACACCCACCCATGACCCGTCGCCGACGTGGATTCGCCTGGAAAGCCGGCCACAACCAGATTTCGGCGGCCACCTGAATCTCGTTCGCGAAGCGCTGGCGCAAGGTGATTCTGGCAGCACTAGCGATGGGGGGCCGACGACAATCATCGTCTGCGACAGCCGCTCCCAGCGTGTACGGCTTGAAGAAATACTCGAAACAGAAGTGGCTGCGGGCGCCGTCTCACTACAGGTGGCCTCGCTACATGAAGGCTTCGAGCTTCCTGAGATTGGGGTTCGCGTCTATACCGATCATCAGATCTTCAATCGCTACCACCGGCCGTCAACCCGGAAAGCACCCTACGCAAAAGCCGGCCTGTCGCTGCGGGAGATTCGTTCGCTTCGGCCAGGCGACTTCGTAGTTCATTCAGACTACGGCGTAGGTCGATTCGAGGGCATGCGCAACATCGAAGTCCGGGGTCGGCGCCAGGAAGCCGTTTGCGTGAAGTATCGCGACGACGACACACTATTCGTTAACGTTTCAGCACTACATAAGCTCAGTAAATACAAGGGTAAAGAAGGAACGCAGCCGGGTTTGACAAAACTCGGTTCCGGCCAGTGGGAGCGCGCCAAGTCTCGAACCCGAAAACGGGTCAAGGACATTGCCCGGGACCTGATCAAGCTGTACGCGCAACGCCACGCGACGAAAGGCTTCGCGTTCAACCCAGACTCGCTGTGGCAGCGAGAGATGGAGGCCTCATTCGAGTTCGAGGATACACCTGACCAGGCGGAGGCATCGTCGCTCGTAAAGGACGACATGATGAAGCCGGTACCGATGGATCGACTGGTTTGCGGCGACGTCGGATTTGGCAAAACGGAAGTTGCCGTACGCGCAGCGTTTAAGGCGGTACAGGACGGCAAACAGGTCGCCGTACTGGTGCCGACGACCGTTCTTGCTTCGCAACATCTGGAGACGTTCAAGAAGAGACTTCGCGACTATCCCGTGCGTTGCGCGATGCTCTCGCGATTCGTGTCGACTGCTGATCAGAAGGAGACGCTGCAGAAAGTCGAAGCCGGTGAAGTTGATGTGCTCATTGGAACGCATCGCATAGTCTCGAAGGACGTGCGCTTCAAAGATCTCGGGCTCATGATCATCGACGAAGAGCAACGGTTTGGCGTTGCCGTAAAGGAAAAGCTCCGACGCATGCGAGTGAACGTCGATACACTAACACTGACGGCAACACCGATCCCGCGAACATTGCAGTTCTCCTTGTTGGGCGCGCGCGACCTGTCCATCATCGCCACGCCGCCGCCCAATCGTCAGCCGATCGTTACTGAGATTCACGCCTATAGCAGTGACCTCATTCGCGACGCGATCAAGTACGAGTTGAGCAGAGGCGGGCAGGTCTTCTTCATCCACAACCGCGTACAGTCAATAGACGAGATGTCCGCCAAGTTGCGCGCGCTCGTACCCGACGCGCGCATGCAAGTTGCGCACGGTCAGATGCGGGGTGCGCAGCTGGAAAAGGTGATGCTAGGGTTCAAGAAGGGTGCTTTTGATATCCTCGTGAGCACAAACATTATCGAGAACGGACTTGATATTGCGAACGCAAACACGATCATAATCAACCACGCAAATCGGTTTGGGCTGTCTGAACTCCACCAGATTCGCGGCCGCGTTGGGCGGTCTGACCGCAAAGCGTTCTGCTACCTACTGGTCCCGTCGATTCACGGACTGACACGCGAAGCGCGGCAGCGACTGACTGCGATCGAAGAGTTCAGCGAACTTGGAAGTGGCTTCAGTCTTGCAATGCGAGACCTCGACATTCGCGGTGCAGGAAACTTGCTCGGTGCAGAACAAAGTGGGTTCATTGCAGACGTAGGTTTCGAAACGTACCACCGCATTCTCGACGATGCGGTTCGTGAACTTCGTCGCGAAGAGTTCTCTGAGTTATTCGGCGATCGCGACGTACAACGCCCGCTGATCGAGACCGCTGTTGAAGTAGACGCGGATGCGCTGATACCAACGGACTACCTGAAGCAGCAGAACGAACGCCTCAACGTTTACAAACGAATCAGTGAGGCAACGGACGCTGCGACGCTCGATGAAATCCGGAATGAGTTGCGGGACAGATTTGGTCCGCCACCACAGCAACTTGAAGCGCTGCTGGCGGCCGCACGAATGCGTGCCGTTGCGCAGCGACTCGGGCTTGCAAAGGTCGTCTTCAAGAACGAGCGTCTGTTCCTTACGTGCCCGACGCAGGACAAGTACCCGCACTTCTACGAGGAGTCGTTTCATCCATTCCTCGCGCGGCTCGAAACACTTGAGAACCGGTACGTGCTCAAGGAAACGAAGTCCAAGAAACTCCAGGCCATTATCCAGGAGGTACCGACCCTCGACGCAGCCGAGCTCGTCCTTGGAAAGGTGGCCGCGGTAGAAGCTGTCCCAGCCTAGGTCCAGGAACCGCGAGACTGCAACCCGGCGCCTGAGCCATTCGCTCAGCTGCCTCGCCACCGTAGCATCGGTTTGATGCTCGCACGAGGGATCGTGACCTCCCTTGATATGCTACGACTCATATCGTACTATAGGTGACGTACGATCATTGTCGGAGTGTAGCCAGCCCAAGCCGAACCAGAATTAGCCTGTGGCTGGGTAGCTGCGATCCGTTATCGCTTCTGAACCACATGAGCCGTAGATCAAGACGAGAGCCGGATGGCAGGCGAAAGCCATCGCTCGCACCACTCGGAGAATCCGAAATGGAAGTGCTCCACCTGGTCTGGGAGATGGAAACCGCAACCGTAGCGCAGGTCCACGAGCGACTAAGTGGGCAGCGCAAGGTTGCGTACACGACCGTCATGAGCCAGTTGAGAAAGCTGGCAGACAAAGGGTACCTGTCTTTCAGTCAGGAGGGGAGCGCGTACGTCTACCGCGCCGCGCGCCGGCCGCAGGAAGTCCGCTTCAGTCTGTTGTCCGAAATTCTGGGAAAGGTATTCAAAGGCTCGGCTGTAGATCTCGTTGCCAACCTGGTTCAGCACGAACGTCTGAGTGCGGCGGACCTGGATGAGATTCGATCAATCGTTGAAGCGCAGGCGGGAGCTGGATCTCCGACTCCATCCGAAACGGGTACGCGAGTTCGCCGCCCCAACGACTAGGCGCCTGCCATCAATGGACATACTTTCGGATATCGGATCGTTCTCGCTACCCGCGTTCTGGGTGCCCGTCGCAGCCTGGACGACCTGCGCGTACGCGCTACACTGGATTGTTTTTGTACGCGGTGAGCGGCGACACCCCCAGATCCGATATGTTGCCGCACTTGGCCTGATGCTGTCGCTTCCGCTTGGGTTGATCGCGGGTGCCCTCGGCGGCGGACTGATGCCCCCGGCTCCCCATCTATCAGCCGGCGACGCCAACCGGACCACTCAGCGGGAATCTCGGGTTGAGACAGTTCCGAACGATCGGGATCTCGGAGCCAAGGGGGTGCCGGGCGTTGCGATCGATATACCGGGTACGTCGCGTGCCAACGGCACGATCACTTCACCCGAAGACGCCACGAGCCGGCACCCGGATGATCCGGTGTTTGTAGGCAAGGATGACATCCCCGCTGCGATTGTTGGGCTTGTAACGCTGCTGGCAATTCCGTTTGTGATCGTTGCCTTCTTCCGGATCCTGTGGCAGTTGCTCAACCTGGCCTGGCTACGTCGCAGTCTATCGTACGCGGATGTGGAGGCGTGCTGCGTTCTGGACGAGGTTCGCCGGCAAGTTCGCGTCCAACGCCACGTGCACCTGCTTATCGACACCGACGGAGTGTCGCCGATGACTTTCGGCACATTGCAACCCGTAGTCGTGATCCCCGCTGATCTTTCAAGACACAAGGCCGCGCTCCGAACTGCCCTGCTGCATGAGTTGCATCACGTTCGTCGAAACGATTATGCGGTCGGACTGATGATGCGGCTTATCACGCTTCCTTTCGCATGGCACCCTCTCGTACGTCGCGTACGCCGACGCATGGAGGATGCCCGCGAGAGTCTGTGTGACATGCTGGTGCTGGCAGACGGAAATGTCCCCGTAAAGCGATACGTCGCGACATTACTCCGCTTTGCGCGCGTCGCCCCCGAATCACAGTTTCAGCCGGCGCTCGCCGCGCCGGCTGGCCAGCTCAAGAGGAGGATCACCGAAATGAACAAAAGTACATTCCTGAACAGTCCACGTCGCACGCCGGTGTTACTCACAGCGATCGCACTGCTATTGATCCCGCTGATCGTGACCGCGTGCAGCAACCCAACAACGGAGACGAGGTATGCGGAGATTCCAGTCTCAGATGTTGAGCTGGAGTTGCCTAGCCTCGAATTGCAGGTGGACTATTTGATCACAGAAATCAAAAACATCAAGCGCGAAATCGCAGTGCTGGACTCTGTTGCGTTACGGGCCGAGTCGCCCGGTCAGATTATTCGTAGTCAGGAGCGCGCATCGCGGCGAACAGAGCGGGACATCCTCAGCTGGCGCGTGACTCTGCTGCAGGAGATGCTTGGGGAGCGGCTTCGCGTGCGCGAGGAAGCCCGAATGCGTGAGGCTGTTGGTCTCACGGCGAGAGGATAGCGGCCAACAGCGACCAACAGCGACCAACAGTGGGCAGCGGCGGCCAACTGAGGGCAGCGGCGGCCAACTGAGGGCAACGGCGGCCAACTGAGGGCAACGGCAGATGCGCGTCGGGAATTTGGCTACTCCGCCAATTCTTGTCGCCAGGCGTCAAGGTTGTCGCGCACCGCCGAGCGCAGCTCAACTGGCGCGATGACCCGGGCATCGCGGCCGTACCGAAGAACCCAACTGGTCATGTAGTCAAGGTTGACAAATCGGAAGGTCAGGTGATGCCACCCGTCGTGCGCTACCTCCTCGTCAATTGGCGCGGGGACCGTACGCCGCGCGCGCGTGATGGCTTCCGGAGTAAATGCGATTTCGAACTTGATGCGGTTTGTTTCCCCGCGGTCTTCGAGCAGGTACTGCTCCAGGTCAAAGTCTTGCGGCGCCTCAAAGGTCTCGTTCAAGACCACGAGTTTCTGAATTCGATCCAACCGGAAGTTTCGCGTGTCTGACCGAAGGTGGTCGAACGCGACAAGGTTCCAGTGATCCGTGTAGTAGACGAGCCCAAGTGGATCAACCTGTCGTCGCGTCAGCTCGTCTCGGCTCGCGACATGGTACTCGAGCAATAGTCGCTTGTGCTTGGAGATCGCCTCCCCGATTCGATACCACATGCCCTCTGCTTCGTCGTCGGTTTTCTGCACCGCGCGCATCCAGTAAGGGTCGAGCACCGTCTGGGACAACATGCCGTCGATGAATCGTTTGACGTCGGGTGATAGTACCGACCGGATTTTTAGTCCGACTTCGTCGGCGTCAGTCCGCAGCGAGGCGTCACTTTGCAACCGCATAAAGGACACGCCGACCAGCAACGTTGCGGCCTGGCGGGCGGTGAGCATCAGCGGTGGGAGTTGGTAGCTGTCGAGGATTTCGTATCCGCCCGCGTCACCGTACGTCAGCGGAACGCCGGAATCGGTCAGCGCTCGCAGGTCGCGAAAGATGGTCCGACGCGAGACCTCGAAGTGCTCCGCAAGGTCCTTCGAGGACATATTCGGACGATTCTGCAGCAGCAAGATCATCCGGAAAAGACGGTCAGATCGGCTTTGTCTTCGTTCTTCGTTACTCATGTTTCACAGACACGGGGAGGTACGCGTATCGTATTTTCCCCGGATGAAGATAGCAACGCCGATCTTCGTTACCGGCTGCGCGCGTTCCGGGACGACCCTTATGACGCGCCTTCTCGATGGGCACCCCGATGTGGTAGTATTCCCGACGGAGCTTAAGTACTTCAGGCATCTCAACCTGCCATCGATCTTCCCGCGGTCCAAGTTGGCGCAGCACCAACACCCGCGCGATGCGGTGCTGGAGGTCGTGTCGTCGGCCTATCTGAGTCCGCTCTATGGGGAGCCCGAGACTGTTGGTGGACGCAAGCGGGTTTTGGAGGTCGCTGCCGAGAAGATCGACGCCACGACGTTTCGCGATGCGTTGCACGATGTGGCCGAAGTGACAGACCATGGCTCTGCGCTCCTGCACTTCTTCACGTCGTTGATGGATGGCCTGGGTCGTCCGCGAATTGAACTCGAGCGCGTACACCTGGTGGAAAAGACGCCCTTCCAGGAAGAAAACGTCGAATTGTTGCTCGAGGCGTTTCCAGATGCCCGGTTCATCCACATGGTTCGCAATCCGTACGCGGTGATGGCGTCCTGGCGAAATCGCGCAGTTCGGCAGCTTCCAAAGCCCGAGTTGCCGGATATGCAGCGATCGTCTCTGGAGCTTGCCCGGGCAAATCGGGCCCGGTTTGGTGAGATCTACCGGGTGGTTCGCTACGAAGACCTGGTGAGTGACACGAAGTCGGAGGTATCGGCTGCGGCAGAGTTCCTGGGTCTGCCGTTCGACCCGGTTCTGCTCGAGCCGATGATTCTCGGTGAGCCCTGGCAAGGCAAC
>JANQRN010000288.1 GCA_028284545.1 Rhodothermales bacterium
GATGTGATTACGCAATCGAACAGCGTCGTCGAGGCTCTTCAACTCGAACGCGTATTCCGCTACGCCGGAAACCCCGAACGTATTCGTCGCTGCGCCGGCGGCGATTGCGAGGTAATCGTAGTCGATCTCGCCACCGTCGGCGAGAACTACCGCGCGGCGCTCCCAGTCGACCCCGCGAACGCGTCCGAGACGGAACTTGAAGTTCTTCTGAGAGCGCAATATTCCCCTGACGGTCTCCGCGATCTCATCAGCCTCAAGCGCAGCCGTTGCCACTTGATACAACAGTGGCTGAAACGTGTGGTAGTTGTTCTGATCGATCAAAACCACCTCCACAGGCACGCGTTTCAGGGACTTGGCGAGCTCAAGTCCGCCGAACCCTGCGCCAATGATCACGACCCTTGGCGTGGCGTCTTCGGTAGCGCGTTTCATTGCCCCCTCGTTGTAGTGATGGCCACTGAGAGAATGACTGAATTATGTCGACCACCGGCGCTTACGCGGACGCATGCCCCCGGTTACGCACGTGACTGCTCCGTCGTGTGGAGCTTCTGCGAATGTCGCACCAGCCCTACGTTGGTGCACGGACTCCCGGCGATTGTACATTAGGCACCACGTCAGCCCGCTGTTTATGCGGAGCCACCGGCAGCAACAACTTGATTGCCATGCGATTGGAACTCATTCCCGTACCGGTCGCCGACATAGACTCGGCGAAGTCGTTCTACGTCAACCAGGTCGGATTCAACGAGGATCACGATGTGCGCCCGACTGAAGGTGTACGCGTTGTCCAGCTGACGCCACCCGGATCATCCTGCTCAATCGTCCTTGGGGCTGGTCTTCCGTCTCTGGAAATGCCTGTGGGCTCACTTCGCGCATTGCACCTCGTTGTCGATGACATACGTGCCTCGCGCGACCTGCTACTCGGTCGCGGCGTCGAGGTCGGCGACGTTATCGACATGGGAGGTGTCCTCTTCGCAGGTTTCAGCGATCCGGACGGGAATACGTGGACGCTCCAGCAAACCGGCAGTACGTCCAGCCCGGTGTAGCCGCCGATCAGTCATGATTTCGAACATTGAGGACTATTTCTCAAAAGGATGCGGGCGCTGCAATCGATTTGACACGGCAGATTGCTCAACGAAGCAGTGGAGCGCTGGGCTGGCTGATCTGCGCCGCGTATGCCTTGACGCCGGGCTCGTCGAGTCCGTCAAGTGGGGGCACCCGTGTTATATGCACGCGGACCGAAACATCGCAATCATCGGCGCTTTCCGAAAGGACTTCCGTCTCAGCTTCTTCAACGCGGCGCTAATGAAGGACGCCGAGGGGGTGCTGGAAAAGCAAGGGCAGAATACCCAACACGCGGATATGATCCGGTTTGCCGATAACGCGCAAGTCGCGGCAATGGAGTCTGTAATCGTCTCGTATCTGCACGAGGCAATGCAGTACGCGGAGGCTGGCATCAAGCCGCCCAAGGTCCATCGGGCGCTTGATCTGCCTCCCGAGCTGGTGGAGGCGTTGGACTGCGATCCTGAGCTTGCCGAAGCTTTCAACGCACTCACGCCGGGCCGGCAGAAGAGCTACGTCATCAACCTCAGCTCGGCCAAGAAGTCCGCCACCCGAGTCTCACGTATCGCCAAGTTCCGCGACAAGATCATTGCGGGCAAGGGTGCACAGGAGCGGTGACCCGGACAAGGGTTCGACAAGCCTGTGCGATTGACTACCCTTTGTTCGCAGAGCGCGGTACTTTGGTGGGCTACTCGCTGTTCGTCAGGAGCGAGACAATGTGGACGACAAAACAGAATGGTGCATCCGGATGATAGATGGCTCAAGTCGGTTGCGACTGGTCAGATTGCTGATTGCCGTACAAATGTGTGTAATGCTCGGTGCGTGCTCGCAGAACGGCGAGGACGAGTTGCCCGAACCGCCCGAGAACGTCACCTTCCCCCTTGTTGTCCGCGCCGAAATTGACGGCCGGAGCGAACTTCGGATCCAGGGACAATCTGTCTGGTGGCACCACTTCGATTTCGAGGCGCCCGGCATGTGGGGCGATGACCAACCGACGTTCCTGAACGGCGAGGAGTGGTGGCCGATATGGCCGCTCGACGAGTTGGCCAACTGCAACTGCGCGTCGACGAAAGAATCGTTGCTTCAGGACCCGCTCAAATCGGACGGGTCGACGATCTCGATTTCTGGCAAAGTCGGCAGAGGTGACGTGCGCATTGTGCAGCAACCGGCCGCGGGCAACAACTACACGGCCAGTATCGAATTCAGCGATCCGCTCCCCGATCGGGCGTGGACCTCCATCACGATCTCCCAGAACTAGTCGACCGGGGGCACGTCGTTTCGGCAGTCTGACCGCACAGGAGTTGCGTGTTTGGTGACGCACGCATACCATCTAGTTTCACCCAGTCGCGAGTCCGCCGTGCCACATTGGAGCAGACGCCATGATACTTCCGTCACCCTTTCTTCGCGGCGCCGCCGTACTGCTGTTTGTTCTCGCGGTCGCTAACGTGTCCACGCAACCAGCTTCAGCGCAGGCCTTCGACGGCCTGTATACGTTACAAACCGCAACCGGAGTTGTGGAACTCTTGCTTGAGTCCGGAGCGGACGACGAGATTTCCGGAGCGATGTCGGGTAACGGCGTGAGATACCTGCTCGCCGGCACTGTGGCCGACGGGATCGTATCGGGTCAAATCGGCGAGCCTGGCGCCAGCCTGTTCTTCACGGCGCAGAAGACGAACGGCAGCTTGATGCTGACCATGTCAGAGATGGACGCCTACGGGAATCCGAATCCGCAGGCTTCTCAGTCGTTTCAGTTTCAGCCGGTAGGCGAGACAACTGCTTCCGTCGATGGCGTTGTCATTAACGGCACGGCGCTGTCGGCCGAACAAGTCGCATCGTTGGCTGAACGCTATGGTATCGAACCCCTGCCGGGCAACTACTGGTACGACGCAACGAGCGGTCTCTTCGGCGTTGTCGGGTACCCTTCCTACGGCTTCATGTACCCCGGCCACGACTTTGGCCAGCTCGAGGCGCAGGTCTCAAACGGAAACACGGGTGTGTTTGTCAACGGGAGGCAACTACCGCAACTTGAGTGGGCCGTCTGGAGCTACATGCTGGGTAGCTACATCCAGCCTGGCCGCTACTGGCTCGACGGTTCCGGCAACGCGGGCTACGAAGGAAATCCGACGCCAACGGTCAATCTGTACGCTGCCGCACAACAGAACGCGTACGGCGGCCAGGGCGGCAGTGGGGACAACTTCTGGTCATCGCGCTTCGGCGCGGGCAACAGCGACCAGGGCGGCTCGCGTGGCTACGTCAGCGTACCGGGGCACGGCCCAATAGGCTACGGGTTCTAGGGGGTAGGTCAGTCTATCAGGACAATACGTTCCACCGGGACAACACGCCCAAGATCCAGGCGGCTGGCTCAGGCCGATCCGGCCCTTTCCCTCATCCTTGGACCTTCAACCTTCCACCCACTACCCTCATCCTTCCACCTTCAACCTTCAACCCTTCAGAACGGCCGAGCCCTAGAAGCTGCCGCCCCCGAGTAGCATCACCTTGTCGCGGTCGTGCGGAATGTCTTCGAGCGCATTGCGCGTGTCGACGATAACGTTCGACTGCTTCGCGATCTGAGCGTACGAGAACGCCGAGTGATCGGTCAGAATGACGGCTACGTCGTGGTTCCGGAGCGTCTCGTCGGTGACCTCGATTGGCTCGAGGTGCATCTCCCAGTTCTTCCCGGAAACCGAAACCTTCTTGACGTGCGGGTCAGCGAAGTGAATGTTCTTGACGCCCTTGTCACGAAGGAGCTCCATCACCTTCAACGCCGGTGAGTGCCGTACGTCGTCAACATCTTTCTTGAAGGCCACGCCCAGAATCAGGACGTTCGCTTCTGCGAGACTGACGGCCTGACGCGCAACTGCACGCGTGACGGCATCCACCACGTTGTACGGCATCTCTTCGTTGATGCGGGCGGCAAGCGTAATGAAGCTCGTCTCGAAATCGTAGCGACGGGCTAGCCATGACAGGTAGTAGGGATCAACCGGGATGCAGTGTCCACCGATACCCGGCCCCGGCGTAAACGGCATGTATCCGAACGGCTTCGTCGCTGCGGCCTCGACGACCTCCCAGATCGAGATGCCGCCCATACGATCACAGAGCCGCGCCAGCTCGTTCACGAGCGCGATGTTGACCGAACGAAAGATATTCTCAAGCAGTTTCTCCATCTCGGCGACCTTGGGGCTCGAGACGGGATGGATGTGGTTCACGACCTGGCCCATCGCCTTGCAGGCGAGTTCAAGGCAAGCCTCGGTCACACCGCCGACAACGACCGGCGTGTTTGCCGTAGTGAACTCTTCGTTTCCGGGGTCGATGCGCTCAGGGCTGAATGCAAGGAAGTAGTCCCTTCCCAGGGTCATGTCATTTGGTCGCCCGTACTCAGCCAGGATTGGCTGCACAACGCCTTCGGTCGTATCGGGGTACGTGGTGCTCTTGAGGATGAGCAACTGACCCGGTCGCAATCTCTTTGCAATCTCCTCGGCCGCTGATCGGATGTAGCTAACATCTGGGTCTTTGTGCGCCGTGACGGGCGTCGGCACGCAGATGTAGAAGACGTCAATGTCGGCCGAGGTTGAGAAATCATCGACTGCGGTAAAGAGGCCGCGCTCGACCACATCCGTGAGGTCCTCGTTGTCGACATCCTGGATGTAGTTGTGCCCTTCATTCAGTCGCAGCACGCGCTCCTGATTCAGGTCGATCCCTACGGTCTGGAAACCTTTCTTTGCGTGCTCCACGGCGAGCGGCAGCCCGACATAGCCCAGACCGACCACGCCGATCGTGGCCGTCTTGTTTTCGAGTTTGTCCCACACCTGGCGTGCGGAGCCGGTGAGCGTTGTGGTACGCGCCGCGCCTTCGATCTCTTTGCGCGTCACCTTGCGCATTGCACTGTTCGGTTCGCGCTGCTCACTATTGCTGTCGCGCTGGGGACTTGGTTGTGCTTGACTAGACATACTAATGACCTGGTGGGAATCAATTGACGGCAGCGGCCATGGACGGCTCGAACCGTTCGGATACAGAAATCGTACGCTCTGGTGCGTCGATTCGGAGGGTGACCAGACGACACGGGAGCCCGATGCCTTCGCAGACAAATTGCGTCTCCCGAACGCGCTCGGGCGCCATCTGGTTGGTGGTTATCAGGATTTCTTCAATGTGGTGTCGCCGACACGCATCGGCCAGCTCTGCCCGGGTGCCGAGCACCGGCAGGCCCTGCAGGAGCTGTCCGGCTTTGCCGGGATCGTCGTCGATGAAGCCGATCGGCTGAAAGCCAAGAGATGGATTCTGTCGGATCTCGGAAAGTGCAAGGGTACCCGCATCGCCGGCTCCATATAGCAGTATCCGCTTTCCGTTCACGCGCTTGGTGGCGATGTACCGCGGAAAAGCGCGAAAGGAGAAGCGGACCGCCACGACCGCAATTGTCACGATCATCCAGTCGATGACGATGACACCTTTTGACACGACATCAACGCCGTAGAGGGTTACCAGGGCAAGTACGAGACCGATGGATGACAGTACGGTGGCCTTCACGATCCGCACCAGCTCTGGAAGCCCGGCGTAGCGCCAGATGCCGCGGTATAATCCCATCGCGTAGAAAAGCGGAATCTTGACCAGCACCACGATCGGCAGGACGGACGAAATGAACGCTGCTTGCGACTCACTAACGCCCGTTTCAAACCGCAGCTGGTAAGACAGCAAAAAGGCGGCGGCGACGAGCAGTACGTCTGCGACGACGCCAAACATTGTTTTCCATGAATAGCCGACTACTCCATACGCTATGCGTTGCAGTCTGCCCACCCACCCGGCGAGCTTGTACTGCGGGTCCGGCTCATTGGCATAGACGTCGAGTCCGCCGAGGAATACGCCGAACACGGCCAGCGCGACACCCATGAAGATGACGAGCGCGAAGAATACCTGGGTGTTAGACACGTGGAACGCGAGCGCCAGTGCACCGAACACCAGAGATATCAGGTACAGTACGAGTACTGCATTCTTCTCTGTCAGCCCGAGGAACACGAGGCGGTGCGACGTGTGGTCCCGTCCGCCCTGTTTTACGGAACGACCCGCAGCGGGTCGCACGAGCGTGACGAGCGTCGTATCAAAGATTGGAACCGCCAGGACGACGGCTGAGACCAGATAGACGGCGAAGCCGCCACCGACTACTTCTGACTGGACGACTATTGCGAGTGACGCAATCATGAAGCCCAGAAACAGGCTCCCGCAGTCGCCCATGAAGATGCGGGCGGGTTTGAAATTGAAGATCAGAAAACCAGCGGCGGCACCCGCGACGGATAGTGCTGCCCCAACCCCGAGCATGTTGCCCGAAAGAAAAGAGAAGCCAGCTAGCGTCGCCGCAGTAATGGCTGAGATCCCACTCGCCAACCCGTCCATGTTGTCCAACAGGTTGATGGCGTTCGTGATTCCGATGATCCACACGAACGTCAGCGGAATGTTGATCCACGCGGGCAGGTCGCCGGCGAAGGCGTAGCCGTTCAGCAGAAGAATCGATGTTGCGACAACCTGCGCAACCAGTTTGGCTGCCGGTCGAATGTGCTTCAGGTCGTCAACGAGGCCAACGGCGAACATCAGCGATGCGCCGATCCAAAGCGGCGCGGTTGCAAGGTTCCATCCGAACAGGAGGTACGAGAACGAGGCTGCGGCGAAGATTGCAATACCACCCATCAACGCGGTGGACTGCGTGTGCCAGCGGTCCTCTTTCGGATGCGCCATCCAATCCATCCGCCTTGCCAGACGAATGACCATCGGGGTCGCGACCAGCATGAACAGCGCCGCCGCGAGGCCGGTGACAAGCGCCGAGATTGCTCCGCTCTCGATGCCTAACATGGATTGTTGATCGCTTTGTTCATGTGATGCAGACCAAAGACTCGCCAGCAGCACCGGTCGGTGCTATCGGCGTCAGGAAACAGCAGCACGTTCGACCCGAGTCGCGTCGCCGACGCGGGAGTGGCGATAGTGCAAAATCTCGCCGATGATGTCATCGGTCGTATACGTCGGATTGTATCCGATGAACCGCTGCAGCTTGGAGATGTCTGGCGTCCGGCGCCGCATGTCCTCGAAGCCCTTTCCGTATGCTTCCTCATACGGCACATGTACAATCTCTGAAGTTGATCGAGCCAGTTCCTTCACGCGCTTGGCCAGATCGTTAATCGTGATCTCCTCGACAGACCCGATGTTAAAAACCTCGCCAACGGCCTCGTCACAAGACATCAAGTCGACGCAGGCCCTTACGGCGTCGGCGACCGCGGTGAAGCAACGGCTCTGGTTCCCGTCGCCAAAGACGCGAATCGGTGTGTTACTCGTAGCGGATTCCACGAAGTTCGGAATCACCATTCCGTAGCGTCCCGTCTGTCGCGGACCCACAGTATTGAAGAAGCGCGCAACTATGACTGGGAGCCCATACTCCTCGTAATAGGCGAGAGCGAGAAACTCGTCCATCGCTTTCGAGCAAGCGTACGCCCAGCGACTCTTCCCGGTTGAACCCAGTGTCCAGTCTCCGTCCTCTGAGAGCTGATCAGAGTGATGGAGGTTCTCCATCGCCTTCCCGTAGACCTCAGAAGTCGAGGCGACTAGGACCTTCTTGTTGTGTTCGCGCGCCAGCTTGAGGATAACCTGTGTCCCCTCGACGTTGGTCTCGATCGTGTGGACGGGCTTTTCCAGAATGAGCTTGACGCCCACAACCGCAGCCAGGTGGAAGACCTGATCGCAGTTCGCGACGAGCGGTTCCATGACCTCTCGATCGAGGATGTTTGCCTGCGTGAAATCGACTCGCTTGTTCCGGACGTGCGCGGCGATGTTCTCGAGTGAACCTGTGGACAGGTCGTCCACGATATGGACCTCATGTCCCTTGCCAACGAGGTAGTCGGCAAGATGGCTTCCGATAAATCCGGCGCCGCCAGTAATGAGGTATCGCATGAGGTCGGTGTGGGAGCTTAATATGGTGGGTTGTTGGCGGCAGCAGACAACCTGCTAAGATACTAAACGACCGATTGAGGCCACCGCTTGACGATTACGTTGGGCAAAGCGTGTACCGTTTGGAATCGAACTCGCTGGTGAACGCCCTTCGAATCAGGAATGCGCCGAATCTGCCAAAACCGGGACTTTTTGAGCGGCCAGCGCTTCGACAATCCTCCGCGCGGCGTTTCCGTCCCATAGCGGTGGCACAGCACCTTCTTTCCGTTTACCGGACAGGGTTTCCGCAACGCGATCGGCAACAGCGGCCGCGTCTAGTGGCATTAACTCGTTTGTGCCCATCGTAACTGTGACTGGACGCTCAGTATTCTCGCGCAGCGTGAGACAGGGTACGCCCAGATACGTTGTCTCCTCCTGGATTCCACCGGAGTCGGTCACAACGGCTGCTGCAGATCTCATCAACGCCAGGAACTGGAGGTAACCCATCGGTCCTTGCAGCTGCAGGCTGCCGATGTCTGCCAGCCGGCTGTCGAACCCGTGCTCGGCAAATCGACTCCTGGTCCGTGGGTGCACGGGAAAGACGATATGCGCCATTTCTCCGATGCGCTCCAGCGTCTCGACGATCCGCTCGAGTCCGGCCGCGTTGTCGACATTGCTGGGCCTGTGCATGGTCACGAGCACGTAGGGTTTCCCGGATACACCAAGCTCGGTGAGCACATCGTCGCTCGCGAGATCGCTAAACTGCACAAGCGAGTCGATCATCACGTTTCCGACGAAGAAGACACGCTCGTCTGCTACTCCTTCGTTTTCAAGGTTTTGCATCCCGCTCTCTTCCGTCACGAAGAGGTAATCTGAGATGCTGTCGGTCACCAGGCGGTTGATCTCCTCGGGCATCCGCCGGTCACCGGATCGCAGCCCCGCTTCAACGTGGGCTACCGGGATGTGGAGTTTCTTGGCAACGAGACTACAGGCGACAGTCGAATTGACATCACCGACGACAATCACGAGGTCAGGTTTTTCTTCCAGAACAACCTCCTCGAAGGCGACCATGACTTTCGCCGTTTGCTCTGCATGAGAGCCGCTGCCGATCCCGAGATACCTGTCGGGCTCAGGCATACCGAGTTGACGAAAGAAGACGTCCGACATTCGTTCATCGTAGTGCTGCCCCGTGTGCACGATCAACGATTCGAAACCGCCATGAGCCTGGAGGGCTCGGTGCAAGGGCGCCACTTTCATGAAGTTGGGTCGTGCGCCAACCACTGATATCGTCTTGATCATGATGCGATTTTGTTCAGGTGGGATTCTAGGGCGGGCGAAGGGTCTTGGACACCCGACTCCGACTGGTTGGAGTGGTTTCCGGCGTCGAGGAGGCTCTCAGCGACGTCAACCAGCAGTGCTGCCTGGTCTGCCCGGGAAAAGCGCTCTTCGACAAATTGCCTCCCTCGCAACCCGATCGTCTGGAGTTCATCCTGGTGGATCCGCGCCTTGAGGACGGTATCAGCCAAGGCTCCGGCGTCCTCGGCCGGATAGTACCAGCCCGCCTCGGCCTCTTCCATCAGCACACGCGACTCGCCGTCAACAGACAGCAGCAGCGGTCGGGCCGCCGCCATGGAATCAAACAGCTTGGACGGAATGAACTTCTTGTAGATAGGATGATCACCCAGCGGTACAAGAAGCGCGTCTGCCGCCGCCATGTAGCGGGCCGCAGTCTGGAGATCCACGCGGCCTCGAAGTTCAAGGTTATCGAGCGCGGCGCGCTCGGCCAGCTCGGTGACGCGGGCAGCGGCTGAGCCGCCGCCAACCATCAAGAAAT
>JANQRN010000291.1 GCA_028284545.1 Rhodothermales bacterium
ACTGCTCGTCGGGCGTTGGTCTCGATGTGCGATCGGTGGTCGCGACTTCGTACGAGGTGCTGGTTGGCTCCATCACGCTCGAGGACGCTATTCGCTCGACGGATATGCCCTACCTGGATGTCGTTCCGAGCCATATCAACCTCGTCGGCGCCGAAATCGAGATGGTGGACGTGGTCGAACGAGAACGAATACTGAAGAACGCGGTGGCGCAAGCACGCAAGCGATACGACTTCATCGTCATCGACTGCCCGCCGTCTCTCGGCCTACTCACGCTGAATGCCCTGACTGCCGCCGACTCGGTTCTCATTCCGGTTCAGGCTGAATACTTCGCGCTGGAGGGATTGGGGCAGCTGCTGAACACGATCAAAATCGTACGCCAGAATCTCAATCCATCTCTCGACATCGAGGGCGTTGTACTGACGATGTTCGACACGCGACTCAGACTCGCGAACCAGGTTGCAGAAGAAGTGCGTCGCTACTTCGGAGACCGCGTGTTCAAGACGATCGTGCAACGAAACGTGCGACTGTCTGAGGCGCCAAGCTTTGGCAAACCGGTACTGCTGTACGACGTGACGAGCACCGGCACGCGCAACTACATCAGCCTCGCCAGCGAGGTCATCTCTCGAAACAAGGATTACCTCGTCCCGCCCGAAACACGTGAGGAGGGTACCGGGGTGTCCGTAATTGGCTGACCATGGCAAGCAAATCCGCAGACACCAAATCGGGAGTGAAGCCCAACAAGCGAAAGTCGGGTTCGAAAAAATCCGCACTGGGCCGCGGACTTGACGCGCTATTCCCGGATGGAACAAGTGGCCTAGGCGATACGCGATCCCCCGCCGGAACACCGCTGTACAACTTCGAGGAGCGAGCCCCGGCGGCCGGACGCGTTTCGGAAGTTGACGTCGCACACATCTCCTCAAACCCGTATCAGCCGCGTGAGACGTTTGACGAAACCGCGCTCAATGAGCTCGCTGCATCGATTCGGGAGCTGGGGATCATCCAGCCGGTGACGGTGCGGTTGGCGGCGAAGGGCGCCTATGAGTTGATCTCCGGTGAACGCCGGCTGCGAGCCGCCCGCATTGCAGGCCTAACGACGATCCCGGCTTATATCCGGAACGCGGATGCGGAAGCGATGCTCGAGATGGCTATCGTCGAAAACGTGCAGCGGGAAGAGCTTGACCCGATTGAGATCGGCCTGGGCTACCAGCGACTCATCGAGGAATGTGGACTCACACAGGAAGACGTCGCGATCAAGGTCGGCAAAAACCGTACTACTGTATCGAATTTCCTCCGGCTACTCGGACTTCCGCCTGTCGTACAGGCAAGCCTTCGCGGTGGGATCATCTCGGTCGGCCACGCACGGGCGCTGCTGTCTTTGGAGGAGCTGAGCCAACAGGAAGCACTTCTCAAAGAGATCGAGGCAGAGCAGCTGTCGGTGCGCCAGGTTGAGCAGCGCGTCAAGACCCTGGTCAGTGCAAGCACTGAACAGTCAAGCAAGCGCCCGGCTACCAGCTCCCAGAACGGCTCCGAGACAACGCATCGTGACCAACTTGAGTTGAACAGTTTCGTCGACCTGCTTCGAACCGCCTATGCAACACAGGTGCAAATCAAGCCGCAGGGCGGTGACGGTGGAGGTCGTGTCGAGATTCAATACTACTCGGCCGACGATCTTGAACGGATCGTAGACCAACTTCTCGGACGTTGAGCGGTCTCCGACGCACTGTACATCGGTCGTCGCACATGCTGGTTCTCTGCCTGGCGGCTTCGACGGTTCAACCGGACACCAGCGCTGCGCAACACTTGTTGCACCTCGACGCGCCAGCTGCTGTTTCAGCGACAGGCGATTCGACCTTGTTCCTTCCCTCGCCGCGTGGGGCGCTCTGGCGTGCCGCTGCCGCACCGGGTTGGGGCCAGGCGTACAACCGTCAATATGGTAAGCTGCCGTTTGTCTATGCAGCCATCGGAGGGCTTGCCGCAACCGTCGTCGTACTCAACAACCGATACTTGCTGTACCGTCGCGCCTACCAGTTCAAGGCCTTCGACGAATTGACGGAAGATGGCGAGATCAATCCCCGTCAGGACCTGGAGGTGCATTACCTTGACCTACTTGAGCGCAGGGGTGTTTCTGCACTTTCGGCCTCAGCCATCAGGCCGACCAGAGACGCTTTGAGACGCAATAGGGATCTGGCGATACTCGGTACCGGGCTCGTTTACGGGCTTTCGATCCTTGATGCCTACGTAAGCGCGCATCTGATGGACTTCGACATCAGCGATGACCTTACGGTGTCTGTTGTGCCTATGGGACGCAACGTAGGGGCTCGCCTGGCCGTATCCTTGTAAATCATGCCGTTTGAAGCGATTTTACCGTACCGAGTACAGGTAGCAATATGGCTCGCATAGCTTACGCGCTAAGTGGACAGGGACGCGGACACGCTTCGCGCGTGCTGGCAATGGCAGACGCGTTGACGGCTCGCGACCACGAAATACGTTTCTTCTGCGGGGGTACCGCGTTCGAGATTCTGTCGAATCGCGTCGCCAACGTGTCAAAGATCCCTGCCCTAAAACAAGTCGTGCAGGGCAATCGTCTGTGTATCGGTCAGACGCTTCTGCAAAACGCAAAGCTGGTTGCGCGAAGGCGCTCCATCATCGCTGAAATCGCAGACGAGCTTAGCGAGTTCAAGCCAGACTTGCTGATCACCGACTTCGAAGCGTTCACGCCGCGGGCGGCGGGACAAATCGGAGTTCCTGTCCTATCGTTTAATCACCAGCAGATCGTCACCCGAACTCGCTACGAACTGCCCGCTCGGTACAAGCCCCATGCGTTCTTGACCGAGTTGACAATTCGGTTGCTTGCACCGCGCAACGCGGTGCATACGCTGCTCACCTCTTTCTACTTTCCAGAGCTGAAAGACCCGGCGAACACGACGATCGTGCGCCCAATTATTCGTCCAGCTGTCAGCCGGTTGGTTCCTCGCGACGACGGCCACGTTCTTGTTTACTTCAACCAGACTTCGGGAAGCGAGTTTGTCATTGAGGCGCTGAGCCAGACAGATGCTCGCTTCGTTGTCTATAACTTCGACAGACCGGAAGGCCGGGACTATCCGAACATCGTATTCAAGGACACCTCCGTCGACGAGTTTCTCGATGATCTCGCCGGCTGCTCTGCCGTGATCAGTACGGCCGGCTTCACGCTGACGAGCGAAGCGCTCTTCCTGGGCAAACCCATAATGGTCGCGCCTAACAACGGGATCTTTGAACAGACCCTGAACGCGCTCTTCCTGGAGCGCGACCGGCTTGGTGCCGTTGTCTGCGGAAGGCGTCTGACGGCAGAAGACGTAAAGGACTTCCTCGGCCAACGCCAGGAATACGCCCGGCGGCTTCAGAACCGCAACGGTTCGGGTAATGAAGATGCGCTCAGATGCATCGAGCGTGTCCTCAGACTGGTGGGCGCCACCACGTTCCCGGCCGTAAAACCTCAAAAACGGTCTCTCGTGGCCGGATCGCTGCACCCGGTCGGCAACGGCTGATCGGAATCCCGTATATTCACTGATTCAACTCGGCTGGATGTAGCGCCAGAAGCGCCCCGCCGCAAAGCCTTTCCCGCGCATGGAGTCACGAGTAAAACAGCCGGATGTTGCCGAACGGGGTGTGTCGCCGCGTGACCCGTCGATCTTCGACAAGTGCCATCAGTTCCTGGCCCCCGGCGGCGACTACGCCGTAACCAAAGAGCGGGACCTGTATCCGTACTTCCGCCCGATCTCCCGCAACGATGGAACGCGGGCGATTATTCAGGGCCGTGAAGTCATCATGGCGGGTTCGAACAACTACCTCGGGCTTACGTCGCACCCGCTGGTTCTCGAAGCGGCCCGAGACGCCATATCCAAGTATGGTACCGGGTGCACCGGGAGCCGCTTCCTGAACGGGACCCTCGACCTACACATCGAACTCGAGCAAAAACTTGCGGAGTTCATGGGCGCCGAGTCGTGCGTGCTTTTCTCGACGGGCTACATGACAAACCAGGGTGTGATCCAGTCGCTGGCATCCAAGGGTGACATCATCTTTTCGGACAAGGACAATCACGCCTGCATCGTCGCTGGTACGCAGGTATCCGTTGCCGAGACGAGGCGGTTCAAACACAATGACTTGAACCACCTCCGCCTGATGCTCGAACGATCGGCCCAGGAACACCCGGATGCGGGCAAGATCATTGTCAGCGACGGGGTCTTCTCGATGAGCGGCGTCATCGCCAAGGTCCCCGAACTCGTTGAGCTTGCGGAGTCGTTCGGGGCCGCGCTTATGTTGGACGACGCCCATGCAGTTGGCGTCGTAGGCCCCGGTGGCCGTGGCTCTGCCGCGTTTCACGGATGTGGGGACCGCGTGCACCTGACGACCGGAACCTTCTCGAAGAGCTTTGCTTCGCTGGGCGGCTTTGTCGTCGGTGATCGGGAGGTCATCGAGTACATCCGACAT
>JANQRN010000006.1 GCA_028284545.1 Rhodothermales bacterium
CGCGATCATTGCCGGTGCGGGTGGTGCGGCGCACCTGCCTGGTATGCTTGCTGCCAAGACGCCCATCCCGGTCCTCGGGGTCCCGGTGCAGTCTCGCGCGCTGAACGGGATGGACTCGCTCCTCTCCATCGTGCAGATGCCGACAGGTATCCCCGTGGGCACCCTTGCCATTGGGAAGGCGGGTGCGGCCAACGCCGCGCTCCTTGCGGCGGCCATCGTCGGCAACGTGCATGCAGAAGTCAGGGCAGCGCAGCAACGCTTTCGAGAAGATCAGACCAGTGGCGTACTCGCCAACCTCGATCCCCGCCCGGAGTCTGGGTCCTAGGTCGCAGCGACTCGGGCAGCCACTACCAATCGAAGCGCCGGCCCAGCAATTCGAATAATCGTTCGTTCGGCTGTCGATATATCTCGGCGAGCTGCGCGGCTACCTCTCCTGGAATGGGGTCCCCGCCACGAGACACATTTCGCCGCAGCACGTCGAAATCGTGACCCTGTGCGACGCCGACGAACTCACATACCTGATCAAGCGTCCGCTGTGGATCTTCGACAAGCTCCGACTGCTCCAGTACCAGAATCGACGACCGATCGAAGTGATCGTAGTAGCGCTGAAGTTGTTCGGCATAGAACCCGCGTTTGACGTAGGCACGTTTGTCGGTCTCCCACGTCGTCGCATCCAATCTTGCGATCTCTTCGTCAACTGCCTCGGGAAACGAACGATCGTCGGCAAACGGTTTCAGCTGAGGGTTCGACGACTTGGTGAAGCGCTTGTACATCTTCCATGCGGAATAGGCCCGCGCTACCGGTTCGCGCACGATCGCAATCAACCTCAGCGCCGGATCATAGCTGTGGATGCGCGCGGGGACGGTGCTATCGAAGAGGTAACTCGGACTGGTCTCCCAGGTGAGTCCGCCGCTTCCGAGTTGTGCCGGCAGCGGAAACATCGCGTGATATGCTGATTCGTTTCCATACGCCAATCGGCCGTTGTCGAAGTAATGGACCTCTTTGGCTACCGACGGACGCAGTGCCGGGTGCTGTGCGAGCGACCAGTGCAGCGCCGTGGTACCCGCCTTCTGTGCACCGATGATGATGAACGACGGTCGCGAATGATAACCTAGGCGAACCGCCACACTTCGGATTCCTCCGCGTATCGCTGCTGGAAGCTGCATCGTGGGAATCTGGTTGTTCAAGTCCTGACTCGGTCGTCCCGGTGACCGCGCCGGAAGTAACCAATTCTCCCACGAAAAGCATAATCAGACATTCGGTAACTTCGCCGTGGCAACGGCGAAAACAACGAATAACTATGACTATTGGCATCCTCGGAGGAGGCCAACTTGCCCGGATGATCGGACTCGCTGGCATCCCTTTCGGACTCCAGTTTGTTGTCTTCGACCCGGCAGAGCAGGTAGGCGGCAGCGCGATCGGGCGACACGTCCGAGCGAGCTATGATGACGAAGACGCTCTGATCGAATTTGCCGGGTCAGTTGATGTCGCCACCTACGAATTTGAGAACGTTCCCGTACACGCCGTCTCCGTTGTGGAGCAGCACTGCAAGGTGCTTCCCGAGAAGACGGCACTACACGAAACGCAAGATCGACTCCGGGAGAACCAGCTGTTTAACAGGCTGGATATCGCGACGCCCCGCTTCTGCGTTGTCGACTCCCGACAAGACCTGACGAACGCTGTCGAAACACTGGGTTACCCGATCGTTCTCAAGACCCGGTCGGGCGGATACGACGGCAAGGGGCAGGTAGTGATACGGAGCGAAGACTCCGTCGAGTCAGGGTGGATCGAGTCTGCTCAGGATAATCTGCTTGCAGAGGAATTTGTGCCATTCGACCGGGAAGTGTCGATCGTTGCGGCTCGCCGACCCTCCGGGGAAACCGTGTACTACGATATCGCAGAAAACGTGCACCGGGGTGGGATCCTGCGTACCTCATTCAATCGACCCGGCGATCCGATCCAGGGTCTCGCAATCGAGTACGTGAACAGACTCTTCGACGAACTCGGGTACTTCGGGGTCATTGCACTCGAGTGCTTCCAGGTGGGTGACAGTCTGCTCGCAAACGAATACGCGCCGCGCGTCCACAACACGGGCCATTGGACGATCGAGGGAGCTGAGGCAAGTCAGTTTGAGAACCACGTGCGTGCCGTTCTCGATATTCCACTGGGCAGTACGGCTTCCCGCGGGTACAGCGCAATGCTCAATTGCATTGGTGCGCTTCCTGACAGAGACTTGTGCTTGCGGGTACCCGGCGTTCACTTCCATTCGTACGACAAGTCCGCCAGACCCGGGCGCAAGGTCGGTCACGTCACGGTGCGCGCAGATTCGCCAGCCGACCTGGAACGACGGATTAGTCTCCTGCCGGATTTCTTCTCGGGCGCCGGCGACGCTCTATAGGTGGGTCACCGATAAAGGTGCGCCGCAGACCTTCGATCAGCACCTGCTGCTCGTCTACCGTCAGGCGCGCCTCACCATGCAACAGCAGGTAGTCGTCGAGAGGCATCTCCCCGGTCTCGATGACCTCGATGACCTCGTCCAGATCTTCATTGGGGCGATCCCACTCCGAGAAGTTGAGTTGCTGCCGCCCAAGACGGACGTGTTCCGACAGTCTCCACGAGACCGGCGCGACGTACGAATACCACGGCCAAACAGTGCGATTGCTGTGGCAATCCATACACGCCCGTCGGGCAAGCATTCGGGTCTCCTGGGAGTCCCACGCGACCTCCTTGGTCACGGCTGGATTTGACCGATCTACCGGCACAAGCTGAATCGCGATCAACGCAATCCCGATCAGTATGCCAAATGGTTTCAAGAATCTACGCATAGCCGTCAGTCAGCTTTCGCGGTTCTATTCAGTCGTGCTGCGAGTGAGGCCTGGCTACCAACGTCTCCGGCCCCAACGTATGCAGCACAATCGATTGTCCGTATAATCGGGCCGGTATACTCGCCAGCCCCGATAACATAACCGGATTTCTGCGTCAATGAAGCTCGACCCCACGAAATTAAAGGACTGGGAAATTGCCGAGGCCAGCGAGGCCACGATGATCCCGTTTGCAACGCTGGGCCAAAACCTGGGACTGCAGCCAGAGGAGCTCATCCCGATGGGTCGCCGTATCGGGAAGGTCGACTACGCAGCCGCCATGCGCCGCCTGGGACCAGCGCCGAGGGGAAAGTACATCGACGTGACGGCGATCACGCCGACGCCGCTCGGCGAGGGCAAAACGACCGTCGCCATGGGTCTCGTGCAGGGGCTGGGGCACATCGGTAAGCGGGTCGTTGGCACAATTCGGCAGCCGAGCGGCGGTCCGACGTTTAACATCAAGGGCTCCGCAGCAGGCGGCGGGCTCGCGCAGTGCATACCGCTGAGCGAGCTCTCACTTGGCCTCACCGGGGACATCGACGCGCTCACGAACGCACACAACCTTGCGATGGTAGCGCTCACCGCGCGGATGCAGCACGAGCGAAACTACGACGACGCGCGCCTCGCGCGGATAGGTATCAAGCGACTGGATGTCGACCCGGAGCAGGTTGAGCTGAGGTGGGTGATGGACTTCTGTGCACAGTCGCTGCGCAACATCCGCATAGGTCGTGGCGGTAAGATGGACGGCTTCGAAATGGACTCGGGGTTCAACATCTCCGTCTCCAGTGAGCTGATGGCGATTCTCGCGGTCTGCAGAAACCTGCGCGACATGCGCGAACGCATCGGTCGAATCGTCGTCGCACGTGATCGAAGCGGGAAGGCGATTACGACGGCCGACCTCGAGGTCGACGGCGCCATGACCGCGTGGCTGTTGCGCGCTTT